>JBQGBZ010000062.1:0-1496 GCA_052038215.1 Nitrososphaera sp. | reverse complement strand
ATAGCCACTTACCGAAATACCAAATGCTCGCTCGAACTTTTTTAGTGCCTCTGCAAGCAGAGTTGCAGGGACAAGCTGTCTTGAAGATGGTATTATCTTGATATCAGCTTTTTTACCTTTTATCGAGAGCTTAATCTCTATCTTTGCTTTTTCAAGAATCGATGACAACGCCAGGCAAGCAGATATCTTTCCAATTGAGGCTTTATTCTGCGATTCAAGCATTGATTTGTAGCGGGAAAAAAGCCAGTCAGCAGTCTTTTCCTTTCTTGTATGAATTATTGAGAGTGCAAGGACAAGCTGTTCGCTGTGGCTCAGGAATGCGTTATCTTCGTCTATCATGATGTGAAAGAGATTATTCAAATTGGTTATCAGAGGAAGATCTACCACCTCCCGTATTGCTTGAGCAAGGATCATTTTCTCCTTTTCACGCATCAAACCCGCACTTACAAGTGGTTTGATGAAAGTTAATGTATAATGTGGAAGCATTTCCGGTTTGCATGAAAATGCAACAAACCTTTTGGCTTTCCCATTGTTAAGTTTTCTATTGTAAAAAGTTGTGGGATCGCGAATAAATACACTTACAACTCCTTCACGAAGGCCCTGAGCACTAATGACAATCCTTTCAAAGTCAAAATTTTCCATCAGCAGATTAATTATCGCTGATCCAGCTGTAACAGTCCCCGCTCTATCTGCTCCTACCGCTTCGTTCTCTACTAACTGGTCTGCATTCATTTTGTAAAAGTTCTTAGCAATTGAGGATACCGATAAATTGTGCATTTCATAGTGGTGAATCTTATCAAGTCCGTATCCATTAAGCTCTTGGTCGTAGCGAGCCATTGCTCGAAGGTTTCCTCCAACGCCTATGAGTGTCGTATCCCAGCTCATGTCAAATTCCTCCCTATCTGGCAGAATGTCGAGTATATAGTGTTCCAACTTGCTATAGTTTCTTTTTGAAAAAGTGCCATTCTTTGCCTCAAACATATTCGACATCCGAAGCGCACCTAGTGGATACGACCTGATCTTTTTGATGCAGTAATTTTCAGTATATACCAATTCTAGGCTACCGCCTCCAAGGTCGAAGAAAAGTGTGGTCGGCAAACAGATTGCCTTGAGTGCTCCTACATAGGAATACAGGCCTTCTTCTTGGCCGGAGAGCACTTTGAACTGGAAGCCTGTCTGGTCGCAAATACGCTTTAGAAAATCGTCCTTGTTGCTCGCTTCTCTGACAACGCTTGTCGCCACAGGTAAAACCTGATCGATTGAATTAAAATCAATAATATCGCGAAACATCTTGAGTGCATCGATTGTACGCTGTACCGGTAGTCCTGAGAGATAGCCTGTTCGATGGTTTAGCCCCTCACCAAGCTTGACTTTAACCCCTTCTTGTTGATATGCCTTGAATGTTCCATTTGCGCGGACATCGTAGTTCACTAGCTTGATGGAATTAAAACCAAGATCTATTACCGATACTTTCACTCTTTATCTACGCTGTAATG
>JBQGBZ010000061.1:0-3017 GCA_052038215.1 Nitrososphaera sp. | reverse complement strand
ATGCAACAACACAGAGAGTTGCAGTTGGAGGTGGGAACATAACCCTATCAATCAACCAATTCTCGCCCCAAACACTAGAGATTCAACCAGGCGAAAGTGTTACATTTTTTGCCCCTCCTGGTTCTATCGAAGTCCACAATGTCATATTTGATTTGAGCAATGGGACAATAATATCAGATATTGGTGTGCCTTTTACATTGCCTTCAGATATCCTTGGAGGAGAAGTGCCTACAGATGTATCCCAAGAACTAGTACCTGCGTCGCCGTACAACCTTGGTGAACCTATAATCCAGAACATGACTGACGGTACACCGGCGATAATAGGTTTTAACAAAGTAGCATTTTATCCAGCAGCTGTAGACCAAAATGACAACGTGATATACCTAGAAGAAGAGGAGCTTAGCCGTCAAATGCTTCAAATGGAACAGGCATTTCAGCAAGAAGGAACACCTATGCCATCTCCACTTTCTGCTAGCTATACAATGGATGGCAATGAAAGAGTAGTCAGCTCTGGCATAGTACTTGATGTTAATGGGTATGCAGCACTGGAGGAACTATTTCCTGAAGAAGGCGGAGGAACAGTGTCACAAGAAGAATTAGTAGCAGAAGGCAACCAGGGGATAATGACTAATTCAACTACAGCTATGACGCCGCCATCGCAATTGCCTGACGAAGAAACAATTACACAGCAGGAAGAATTTGGAACAGAAGATGAGAGGATACTGAGAGCTGGTGAAAGTGAACAATTCCCTCCGCCTCAATTTCCATTCCTTGGCAGCTTTACAGTGACCTTTAACGAGCCTAGGACATTTGACTACTTCTGTGCATTCCACCCTGGAATGTTTGGACAAGTAGTTGTGGATGGTAGCAGCAGCGGAGATGCACAAACAAATCCTACATGAATAATAGCAATACCATCATCTGGATTTCTAACTAAAATCTCGGGCTCTATTTCGGAGCATCTCCTTCTTTGTTTCTTTTAAAAGGAGCATAAAGACATCGGCTAAGTAGCTATATTAGGCATTGGCATTTAGACTAGGTTTGTCTTCTTTATTCGATCTCACATAAGTCAAAGTCGTGTTTATCGCGTTCAATGAATCCCTTTAGGCGTAAGTTACGAAGTTTGGCCGGGTAGCATGAATTGCTAGACCAATTGCAGGATACATTCAGAAGTTGTTAGCCTGCCCAGGAAGAAAAGTGACACCAATATAATTCATAGAAGAGAATTGCGCATATGCTGCATAGGAAATTGAATTATTCATGGACTGGATATATTACTTAAATGTAACAATATCGATACATAAATAACCCCGCCCGAAGCAACGATAGATGTACATAACCTTTAAAGCGCTAGCGATAGCACACTTGCATACAAGAACCTGATCCCACCGAACCCGCGTTAAAAGAGCTGAAGGAATGCATTTCTGAAGTTGAGTAGATAGAGGTTACAGCCAACAATAGCGTGGAGAAGAGAGAATGGACAAAGGGAGTCGAAAAAGAAAATTAAACTATTCAGCACAGCGATTTATTTGCTCCAAATATCGGTGTGTTCTTTTCGATGATCTCTTAATTCATGTTCTGAATAGAAGATCTCGTCACATATCTGGCATTTAGCCACCGCCCGTGACCATGCAGATATTGACATATTGTATTTATTGTTTCATCACATAAAAATTTTAAGTAACAGATGGAGTATTAGAATGAATAATAAAGACAAAGAGAAAGAAAGGCTGTCAGATGTGATCTAATATCCATAGCGAAATCAGTCTGATAATGACCGCGTTTTTGGTCAGAATGATAATTGGAGCTATATAGTTACTTTTGTGAGATCGGCTGAGAGATATTTGACATGTTTTCAGACAACTCATGCTGTTCTTTGTCGCCTAAAATTCTGGTGACACAACTAAGATCCTCTATGTCAACATCTGAGATCGACTCATTATGCCTCAGTTGAGCATGGCGCTTGACACTTGTTATCAGGTTCTCGGAGTCCTTGTCAGCAATCAACCTCTGACATATTGGACATTTGGCTGAGCATGTCATGACCATTCTAATCATATTGTTGGCCAGTTACTCAGCCTTCTACTTGGAGGTAATGACAAATAAACTTTTGTCATAATAGGAGTTAGCTTACTTGAGATTAAGTAGAAGAACTCGCGACAGAGGAGTCATTAATATATACGGGCGGATATATCGTCAAACCGGCTGCGTAGACGTCTCAATGCAAGATGTTTTGACCCGACCGGCTATAGCGTATATGCATCGTGACTTTGTCGTTTTAGATGAGAATATAGATATCGCCTCCGCTGTTAGGGAAATGAACATTCACAATTTTGAGACCATTATAGTTACAAGGGCAGGAATGCCAATGGGGATTGTTACCGATAGTGACATTTTAGACAAGGTGGTCATGAAAGGAGAGGATTCTGACCGAGTGTATCTTAAATCAATAATGACGTCTCCCGTCGTAACGCTATCATCGCGGGGAAATGTTTCACAGGCAATTCAGTTGATGAGAATAAATCAAGTAAAACGTCTGCCAATTACTGACGGTGTTGGAGTGGTCGGTCTGGTGACACAACAGACGTTAGCCAATGCCGTGCGCAGCTCAGTAATTGAAAGAACTTTTAGCAAATACCGCAGTGTGATCAGGGAGCAGCACAAGCTCATCTTAGGCAACCTCGGCATCCTTCTTCAGTTCTCAGGAGTGCTGCTCGTTGTTCCGGCATTCTTGGGAACAGCACTTGGCGAAGGGGACAGTGTTATAGGCATATACCTCGCCGTGGTAGGACTCTCTTTTTCTGGATTTCTTTTTTCACATATTGGAGAAAAAGGCAACATGAACCTAAAACAAGCGTCAATATTCATGATCGTAGGCTTTACTATACTGAGCCTTTTTGGCTCGATCCCTTACATTTTCATAAATCCGTTTGGGCCAGAAATAGACGCGTTCTCACTATTTACGAACAGCTTCTTTGAGAGCGCCTCTGGCTTTACGACTACTGGACTTTCAGTGA
>JBQGBZ010000060.1:0-5457 GCA_052038215.1 Nitrososphaera sp. | reverse complement strand
CGCATTCTGCGCAAAATGCAGCATCAGATTCGTTTTGATAACCGCATGCTGAGCACTTGCCTCCAGCCGCTGGCGCAGCAGGCTTCGTTTCAGTAGTTTTGAGCAGAAGAATATCTCCTATTTTCGAGATGCCTTCCCAAGTTACTTCTTTTTCACCCACCTTAATCACTATATGCTCATTTCCCCTGGTACTAACCTTGCGCAGACCTATTTGCTCAACCTTTCCAATTAGCATTGCCTCACTATCATAAGCAGACATGCCCTCTAAGGATTGGATTGGAAAAAAGCTACCGCTAATAATTGTTGTTGCTGCTGATGCTGCTGGAACGACAATTAGATCAGATGTAGAAGTCTGTCTTGCTTCTTCTTCTATTCTAGACTCAGGTGCTTGAACAGTGCTAATATTAGTAGCCTCTTGCTGCTGAATTGTCTGAGCAGAAGCGTCGAACTTGCGATATTGTGCAATTGTGGCACTACATGTCTTGCACTTGTACTCACCCTTTTCAATAAGGGTGACGCCTTCTCCAAGCTCTTCATGGGGGTTTTCAAATACTAACGATGGCGAGCCTTCATACGCTTTTTCACATTTATTGCAATAGTACTTCACGAACCTATCCTCATCAAGCCTGCCAATGCCTGCTAAGAACAGCTCTGGACCTCCAAGGTTTCCCTTCTTCTGCTCATCATCTGTTACCCTAGCAACAGCGTAGCCACCAGAGCCGCGCAGCTTCTTTTCAGCCATGTCTTCAGCAATCATGATACGTTTGTTAATAGGCTTTGTTTCAAGTTATTTAAATCTAGTCAATACATTACAGATCAATTTGATTCTCCATGCAACATGCAAAAATGACAACAGACCTCACAGATTATGAAAACTATACTCGAATTGTTCGATCAAACCATCATCGTTAATATACTTCAATGCTCAACAGAGCTAGCGACTGCTAGTGAATGCCGTTGCAATACTGCTCTACAGGAACATTGTAGCTTCCATTGACAAGGTCTTCCTCGTTTGGCAGGTCGTCTTTCCCATAGTCTACATCTTTATCGCGGGTTATTCGTACTCAGCACTCATTGGCGATCAGGGGGTTCCAATGGGTGATACAACCGTTCCATACCCAGCGTTCTTGGCTGCAGGCATGATCGGCTTTAATATGATGAACAGCAGCACGATTGCCGGCAGCATAATATGGAATGATAAGCGAAACGGTATGTTCCAACAGATACTGGTGATGCCCTTTGCAAGGATGGAGTATATCACTAGCACCATAGTCACAATCATGTTGATGGGCCTTGCAAGCGCGGGGCTTATCCTAGTGGCCGGCTCACCCACGCTAGTCGGAAGCGCCCAACCTACTCTTGTAGGGTCCTTATACGTACTCTATGCACTTATAACAGGCGCGATATTCTTCGGCTCGATCGCAATAATCATATCAACGCGGTTGAAGAGCAGCGAGGGTTTCAACGTCATAGTCAACAGTGTGTTCCTATTCTTCTCATTTGTCAGCACTGCATTCTACCCCGCACAGGGAGTGCCTGGAGCACTGAGTATCGCATTTTACATTAATCCACTGACATACATTGTCAATATTACAAGGGCGGGTATCTTCAACAATATAGATCTATTTACAAATATCGAAGTTGGTATCATCGCAGCTGCTACTGCAGCAGTATTCTTTCTCGCCACACTTTCGATGATGAGAATGAAGATCTAGTTACCGTTTCCAATAACAGTCAGAAACACTTCCTCAAGTGTAGGCGGGTTCATAGAGACACTTTCTACCTGAACAGCATTTTTTGAAAGTGACTCAATTATCTTGACTAGCATCTCTTGAGCCTCTGCCGAGCTTATTCTTATCGTGTCTTGTGCTGTCATCTCAATTACAGAGCCGTCAGCTATCTGTCCGATGATCTGCATGACTGACTGAGCCGCCGTCAAATCCTTTAGCTTGATCTCTACTGCCTTGACGCCTCCATATTTCTGCTTCAAGCCATCAGGTGTGTCAGTGGCAATAATTTTACCTTTATTAATTATTGCTATTTCATCGCACAAATATTCTGCTTCTTCCATGATATGGGTTGTAAAAAACACAGTCAGCCCACCTCGAACATGCTTTTTGACATAATCGAGTAATGTTCGTCTTGCAGTGGGGTCGAGACCTACCGTTGGTTCGTCTAGGAACATCAGATCCATGTCATGCATAAATTCCCTCGCAACTTGTACGCGCCTACGCTGACCTATGGACAACTCGTCATTTTTTGTATTACTGAATGGTACAAGTTCGAATTTTTCCAAGAGCTCCCTTGCTCTGTCACGCCTCTTTTCGCCTGGCATGCCCCACATGAGGCCATATAGCTCAAGTGCACGGTCTACCCTCAGGTTAGCCTCAAAGCTCGGCTCCTGCAGCACGACCCCCATCCGCTTTCTAATTTCGCGGGAATGCTTTACAATGTCCTTGCCAAAGATCTTCACTATCCCCGAAGTTGGCTTGACAAGGGTCGTGAGCACTCTTATCGTAGTTGTTTTACCTGCACCGTTTGGGCCAAGAAAGCCAAATACGCTACCATACTCCACATCAAATGATACTCCATCTACTGCACGCACCTGTCCATAGCTTTTGTGCAGGTCAGAAACACGGATGCAATGTTCCATTCGCAGATAAGTGCGCAAAAAAGTCTAATTTCTGCCTTTATCTAAGAGGAGTCCTAGCAATCATTTTAGAAAACAGAGGAAAAGAGGGGCATGCATTGCGACAATGC
The DNA here is from genome assembly GCA_052038215.1 of Nitrososphaera sp. Lineage (GTDB taxonomy): Archaea > Thermoproteota > Nitrososphaeria > Nitrososphaerales > Nitrososphaeraceae > Nitrososphaera. Next base: position 2,697 of record JBQGBZ010000060.1, on the reverse strand, counting down.
AGTGCTGCTGTTATTGCGAAGGTATCCAAGCGAATTCCCATAAATATCAAGTCGAATTCTGGGCATAAATCCCTCAGGGAAACAAATATTTTTCTTAGATGAATGAATGAACGAGATTTTTCTCTCAAATATATCTCTCAAGATATATAGGCAAGTGAATAGCAATGGTTCTTTCAGACTGGAGGTCCATTGCAAGCTTGTCGTCGTCCCACGATTTTAAGGGAATGCTAGAGATCCTTCTACGACAGCACCCTGAGCTGAACCCAGAGCAGGTAAGAGCCTTGATTGATGAAAAAAAGCGCAAGGTCGGTGCTGGCTATCTTACTGACCAAGGTGCACTCTTCCTTGTTGCCGCCGACCTTGGTGTATCATTTGACAATGCCTCTAAGATGCAGACAGGTCTCAAAGACATTTACATAGGTGCAAAAGAGGCCACAGTTGTAGGCAGGATTATGAACGTTTACCCTATTCACAGGTTCACCAAAAGAGATAGCAATGAGCAGGCCACTACCCGCACGCTTGTGATATATGACAAGGATGCAAAGGTCAAAGTCAAGCTATGGGACAAACATACTACGATACCAGATGAAATGGGTCTGCAGGTGGGCGATGTGATCAAGGTAGTAAAGGGATACGTCAGGGCAGGTCTTGACGGCAAACCAGTGATCAATCTTGGTAATTATAGTACGATTGAGACTGTGCCGGAGGATCCATCTATCCCTACAATTGATTCGCTGACTATCACAGTGGATGCGATAAATTCTCTGCAGGACAATGCAGTCATTTCTGGCATCGTCAATTCTAACCCCAGAGTAACTGATTTTGTCAATGCAAGGGGTGAAGTTAGCAAATCTCTCCAGCTACAACTCTCAGACGAAGCAGGCACTCGCTCGTTGCGAGCAGTTATCTGGAATGTCGATGAGTCAAGAGTTCCCAAGGTGTTCAAGACCGGTTCTAAGGTCCACCTAATTGGTGTTAGAGTAAAGCAAGGTAATCCACAGTATGGCAGCGGCGACTTTGAGATCCATGGCGACGAAGGCACGGCATTGCAGTTCTCAAATTCGCATGAAGATGTGGAGGTAATGCCCCTTCGAATCATCTCTATCGGCGAAGAAACAGGGAAAGGTAGCTTTATGTGCCTTGCAATCGACAGGGCAGGTAGCCCGCTCATACTTACTATTGACAATTCACTAATCAACTCCAAACAATTGAATGAAGGTGCAATGATCGAGTGTGTGCCTTCACGGATACTTGGCAATTCGGTTACACTATCAAAGGATGATTCGTATGTCAGAGTGGCAGATGAGGACGATGACGCATCATTTCCAAAACAGTCGAAATTTGAGAGAAAGATACAAGATGTGCAGATTTCACAGGATCCATACACCATTGAAGCAATTGTCCTTCAAGCACCCGAGACTGCAGAAGTGAACACCAAGTCAGGTGAGACCGTGCCTATGACGTCCACTCTGCTTGGTGACGATACAGGGGAGATCAGGCTAGTTGGATGGCGTAACCAGAGTGCGGGCGTCAACAAGTTGAATGTAGGCGACAGGATAAGACTAACAGGCGTCACTGCAGGAGCAGGGCGCGAAGGCAAAGCAGAATTAACTCTGCGGCCCTATTCATCAACCACTAGGCTGAGCTAGAAAGCCAAATTAAGGAATCAGATAACTTCTGTTATGGTGCTTATTACATCAGATGCAAGCAAGCAGTAACATCATAAACCAGGCAGAGAGACTCAAAGCACGAGTACGTAGTCATGCTGCAAGAATTGATGAGAATTTCAAGGTAGGAGTTGAGATCGAGATATGTCTTATTGACAGCAAAGGAACGCCAGTTGATGCAAAACCTGTAATCGACCTCCTACGGCAATATCATGATATCGATTTTGAATACGGTATATGCCAGCTTGAATACAGAACAGAGCCGGTTTCATTTGAACGGCTTGCACAGCTGAATTTACAGTTTGAAGAATTCATAGAGCATCTTAACCAAATTGTCAACAAAGTCTACAAAGATGATAATGAGGTATTTCCTGTATTCTTAGGATCTAACCCATCGCCTTACATTTTAAAGGATGATCTCATTACAAGGAAACCGCGCTACCTACGACTCGCAAGATGGCAAAGTAGAATCCCAGACGTAGAGATTGATGGACAAAAGCTCAAGGCACTTCATGTTGCAGCTGCCATTCAAGGCTTCCATCTTCATTTGCAAGGAAAAAACCCCAACTTTACAGCGCAAATGTTCAACTACATTCTGAATTTAATCCCATCTGTAATATTGCTTGGAGCAAATAGCAGACTTTTCGCTGGCAGGGTCTTTTCATTCCACGAGCCAAGAATTTATCTCTACGATCAATCAGAGCAGCAAAACTCGGGCTTCCCAAGTGTATCCCGGTATCTTGGAGGGGTCGAAGATTACATCGATTACATTATTTCAAGAAAACCGATAATTGCAAAGGATTACTTTGAAATGGTAAAAGAGCGTCATGATGACGCCCGTATCAGAATCAATGCTGGTTTTTACAGAGTCGAGACTAGAGTTATGTCAGTACAACCCACTCCAAAGGCCATGATGGCGATGATAGAGTTTTTCACTGGTTACTTGCATAAGGCCATCCACGAAGAAAGAGAGTTGCGCCCGTTATCAGCTATTAGAGAGGAGAGACAGGCTGTTGTAAGATCGGGCTTT
>JBQGBZ010000059.1:0-9159 GCA_052038215.1 Nitrososphaera sp. | reverse complement strand
GATACCCTTAGCGGGCATCACTCAGAGTAACCCTGTCAGGCTTTCGCCTATTGCAGAGGTTTCGCGCCTGCTGCGCCCCATAGGGCCTGGGCCCTTGTCTCAGTGCCCATCTCCGGGCTCCTTCTCTCAAAGCCCGTACCGGTTACAGGTTTGGTGGGCCATTACCTCACCAACAGCCTGATCGGCCGCAGTCCAATCCAAAGGCCATGTAGATTTTGGCCATGGCTCATTCCAGAAACCTTGGCCTATCGCGGTTTATCCTCAGTTTCCCGAGGTTATCCACGTCCTTTGGGCATGTTGACTACGTGTTACTGAGCCGTATGCCACGCTTTGCAGCGTCGACTCGCATGGCTTAGTCCTACTCTGATAGCAGTCGGGTCCGGCAGGATCAACCGGAGTCAATCCTTTTTTTCTCAATCATAATGAGAGTACGGCCGGACAACTTGGTATTGTGCGGATCGTATTTGGGTGATCGTGTGACCTAGTCAGATCCAATGTTGACATCGGATCTCCATAGTATGAGCGCAACTGGAGGTCAGTGGATCACAAAATGGCGCTAAGACCAAACATCCTCACTGACGCCGCCTTTCATATTGCGTTCGAAGCATCCATCCTTTTACGGTACACTGATATAAATCTTTACGATCTCAACACTTACCGTCACCAGATCGAATACCCATTGAAAAAGAGTGGTTCTCGATCATGACGTTACTGAATAGAGGTAAATAAAGGCTTTGAAAGAATCCCTCAGATTATTGTACAATTCAGCAGTAATGATAGAGCGGTGTCGAGAAACCAAAAATATTGCCACTTATCCTTGGGAATCTCATGGGCTTTGAGGTTGTAGCCAGCTGGCTAATTCTGTCTTTTAGGCTTCTTACCAATCATCAAAAACATATACCTGCATAATTTTGAGATATTCATCTAACTCGTTTCTATCGACAGACCAGATTTCAACTCTACAAGGTCTATATAGCATTGCAGTGCATTTCTCCCTTATGCATCAAGGAAGCGCAGGCCATTCGAGCATCAAGAAACCCAACAGGCTTTCAGGTGAAACAAGTCCGTATCTCTTGCAGCATGCTTACAATCCTGTTGACTGGTATCCCTGGGGAGGGGAAGCTCTACAACGCGCAAAAAATGAGGATAAGCCCATCTTCCTGAGCATTGGCTATAGCGCATGCCACTGGTGCCATGTCATGGCACATGAGTCATTTGAAGATAACGAAATTGCCGGGATAATGAATGGCAATTTTATAAATATCAAAGTTGACAGAGAGGAGCGTCCAGACCTAGACGATATATACCAGCGCGCTTGCCAACTCGCAACTGGAACCGGAGGTTGGCCTCTGTCGGTTTTTTTGACACCAGATCAAAAACCATTCTATGTTGGAACATACTTCCCTAAAGATGGCAGGAGTCATTATAACATGCCAGGTTTTAGAAATATACTACTTCAGCTCACTGATGCTTACAAGAACAAAAGGAGCGAGATCCAGGCTGCAAGCGGCGAGTTCACGCATGCCCTGTCTCAGACAGTGATGGATCTTGTCGTGCGACCAGAATTAATAGAAAGCACTAGCATAGGGCGCTCCGTACTAGATGAGGCGGCTGTGGGATTACTTCAAATGGGAGACAAGATTTACGGAGGCTTCGGACATGCACCAAAATTCCCAAATGCATCTAACTTGATGTTCTTGTTAAGATACTACGACATTTCAGGCATCAACCGCTTCCGAGATTTTGTTATCTTTACTTCGGACAAAATGGCGGAGGGAGGAATTCACGATCACCTTGGTGGAGGCTTTGCACGTTATGCCACCGACCAAAAGTGGCTCATACCACATTTCGAGAAAATGCTGTACGACAATGCTCTGCTTTCACAATTGTATGGCGATCTCTATCAGATTACAAAAGCTGAACCTTACTTACAAATAATGAACAAAACACTTGATTATGTAATAAGAGAAATGACACATCCCGAGGGGGGATTTTACTCTGCACAGGACGCCGACTCTGAGGGAGAGGAAGGCAAATTTTATCTTTGGAAAAAGAACGAAATTGAATCAATAATTGGCGACAGAACTGTCTCAGACATCTTTTGCGAACACTTAGGGGTCACACAAGGAGGCAATTTTGAAGGCAAGAACATTCTGAATGTTAGAGTCCCAACAGAAAATCTTGCGAAGAATCATAACAAGACGCTCGAAAAAATCACAGAGATGCTAGACGATGCTTCTGCGAAGCTCTTCGCAGCGAGGGAGGGCAGAGTCAAGCCAGGAAGGGACGAAAAGATTTTGACATCTTGGAATGGCCTCATGATCTCAGGATTTGCGAAAGCATATGCCGTTAGCGAAGACAAAAGATACCTCAATGCAGCAAATAATGCAATCAACTTCATCGAAAAGAAACTTGCCACAAATGACGGGCGCTTGCGACGTACCTTCAAAGACGGGCAGTCAAAACTTAATGGATATCTTGAAGATTACGCTTTTTACGTCAATGGTCTGCTTGATCTATTTGCTGCTAATTCCAAAGAAGAATACCTTAGAAAATCAATTAAGTACACAGATTTCATGTTACAGCACTTCTGGGACGCGAAGGAAGGCAACCTATTCTTTACATCCGATGATCATGAGCAGCTGATTTCAAGAACAAAGAACTTTTATGATCTTGCGATACCCAGCGGCAATTCCATGGCTGCATCTAACCTTTTGAAGCTCTATCATTACACCCAGAAAAACATGTACCTTGACAACGCAATGAGAATAATGAAAACTGGCTCGCAATCAGCAGCTGAAAATCCTTTTGGTTTTGGCCAGATGCTCAACTCCATTTATCTCTATGTGAAGAAGCCCGTAGAAGTGACAGTAATACTTACAGACACTGATAACAGCACCACCAATAATCCCAGCCTGGCGGCATGGCTCAACAAGCAATTTATTCCAAATGGCATAGTTGGTATGGTGCATGTAAACGAGCTTGAAAAGCTCCAGGAGTACCCCTTTTTTAAGGGCCGCCAGCCACAAGAAGCTCGTGAAACTGCTTACGTCTGCAAGAACTTTAGCTGCTCGCTTCCAATGCAATCTGTCGAGATGCTACAAAGGGAAATTATAGCCTCTTGATATCTATTATTAGTTTGTCACCTACTCGTGGGCTGCCCAATCTCTCATAGCGTTTCTTTGGCATCGTTATTTGTATGACTGTTTGGGAATAGGTTTTGATCACTGTCTGGGGCTGGGATCTTAGAATAGCCTCGAGTATTGGCTTAATCTGTTGCTTTACATCCTTGTCAGCGACAGCCCTATCAACCGCCTCAAGCATCATTTGCTGTTGAGATATTGGCTCTAACTCTATATCTTCGCTTAGTACAAGACTTACATTCGCCCCAGTTTCTGTAAACTGGTTTATTCGATATTTCACTCTCTCATCCTGCATAGATATTACCTAGATCTGATAGATACCAAACATGTTTTTTTATGCTTCGATACTTCGTTCCTGGTACTGCAATTGGCCTTATAAATTTAAATTTCGTTGTTGCTGGATGTCCAATACTGATATTTTGCCAGTTACTTTCACAAGGTCAGAGCAAAGATTAGAACAAGCGTATTATGTATAGAGGGTAAGATATTATCTTCTTTTTCCACAACCAATCGCAATGAAATCCATTCATCAATTCCTATTGTCTAGATGTCCACCTAGGATTTTTAGCAGGAAAGGAATGAAGATCCTAATGCGTCGGCGCGACACCATCACATAACCCTAAGTATGCATTTTACTTCTCGCCAAGCAGGCCGAAAATGTACCACGATGGGGTCTAAGGCCAAAGCTGAGTTTGATAGTGCTATGTTAAATTCAAACTCTGGATAGTATGATGTTCTAGTACTTCTCTCCCAGATCATAAAAGTCGCTTATGCAAGGTAAATTCGCATTAATCTCTGAACAGTTCTTCTTCTTCAAGATCCTTATCTTTACAATTACAAAGATCTACCCAATGTATTTCTGAAGTTGATCGGATAGAGACTAAAGTCAACAACAGTAGCAAACAAATATCGATGCAGTAAAAAAGGAAGACGAGAGGAAGAAGAGAGGAGACGGAATAGTGAGAGGCTAAGGGTTAGCCTATTCTTCTAATACACGCCTGTGATGAAATATGGATTGAAGCTGTTATTACTCCAGATCTATACCGCTCTCTTCTCCAATTGCAAAGCCTACTTCCCAAGTCTAGACTAATGCCATCACTTCCATCTTGGGGGTAGGTGGGGGTTGACAGAAATTGGGTTGTGCCAAATGCGGCTGTTACCATCATAGCTCCTAGGCAATAGCAATTCGACTCGAGTGCTCCCATCGTTGTTGTTGTTTTTTCGCTGTTCGTTCTTCTCTTATGTCCATTCTTTTGATCTTCAGGGAGATCTTATTTTTATTATTAATGAGCGATAATAAGATAGAGTTTTTTAGGTTATCTTTCTATAACATAACGTCATGTCATAATAATAATAATACATTGATTCTCTTGGTGCATCCTGCAGAGTTTTTATCTGAAGTTTAAAATGCATTTCAGTTGCAGGGTTAATTTTTATTGCTGCAGTAGCCAGCAGCAAGTTGTACGGAGGAACATCTATCTAGTCTCTCTCTAATTATTAATAAAGGTCAAATTTGAATCTCACATTTCTTTGTCAGATAAATTAAGACAGGTGCTATAGCCGCAAAGCCAATAACGTTAACAAGTAAGATTGACAAATCAACCCGGTGCCAAAGGACATAAAGCCTCACTACCGCATACATGACTTCAGCAGCAAGAGCAATTATGCAGCAAGCTATCCCGTACCGAATTGTCCTTTTGTTCCCAGCCCTATTGAAGCAAAGTATCGTATAACTTTTAACCAAAGGAGAGCTATACAATTCAAGAACATAAATGCGGCTGGTCAGAAAATTCGAGATACGTTCGAAGGTTAAAATAATACAGTTTCTCAATAGCCAGCCCGTCGGAAGAATAGCTTCGCTTGATTCCAATGGTTATCCACAGGTCATTCCGATGAACTTCGTTTACCATGACGGAACAATATACATGCATTCCCACCCATTTGGTGAGAAGCTTGACAACATTAGACGTAATCCTAACGTCGGATTTGAAGTTGATCAGCACATTTGCTTCCTGCCATCATATTATTTTCATCCAACCGATGCTTCCCAGGCGGATACACTCTACATAAGTGTGGTTATAAAGGGCAAGGCAGAGATTGTGAGTGATAACGAAGAGAAGGCGATTTCGCTGAACGCACTCATGACAAAATACCAAAAGGAGGGCAGGTATGAAACCTTAGATTCTAACATGCCCTCAGTACATGAAGTTGCCATTATCAAGATTATCCCCAATGACATACGCGGAAAATACAAAATAGGGCAACAATGGCCAAGACCGTATCGACTCAAGATGGCAAGGAACATCATAGAGCGAGAAGGATTAGAGAATGCAAGGGCCATCATTGGAACAATGGGTATTGACGTTACAGCCGACAATGTGAGTCTTTATGTTAAGGAAGAGCCAGAGATTTAGGAATATAAAAGAAACATTTTTTACACAGCCATTTGCTGCGATGCTGCACGACCCGTAGTGAACCTTGCTAACCGTACGATGGGCAACAAGCATTCTCAAAATGAGAATAGATAAAGAACTTTCGGTAGATTTCCGAGGGTCATTTTATCTATTAGTTGTCGAATTACTTCTAGGGTTCACATCATCCTCGGGTCTTGGTTAGGGGCCGAGTAAATTAATTTGATATGGCTTCAATCAAAGTTTGATCGATTTATCCTCAATATGATGTTTAAATTCTCATAGCCTTTAAATTTCACCAGGGATATGTCGCATTGGTTTTGATGTAATGTTACTGTAGTTCTTTCTCTTGATTCATTACGTGTATTTTTTGAAGGTGGACCAAAAGGTCACTTAGAACTTCTATTTTCCTCTTGGGATAATTTGCGAAGCGCAGTGCATTCTCTATGAATTCAGGAATTTGCATCATTTCTTCTCCAGGAACCTCAATACCTTGACGGGTAAGTAGATATGACTTGACAACAGGGCCTGTCTGTACACCGTTTAAGAAATAGCTCTTGCCATCGGGCATATCATGAGACGCCCTAATGTAATAATCCTTTATTACATCTGTTGCGATGGTAATCTCTAGTTCAAGCTTGTTTAGCGAGTCCAAGAGCAAGCTGATCTTTTCTGTTACATCTTCGAGCATGAAGCGTCTGCATACTCATCATGACCTGACTTGAATTAATAGCTTGCATCCCCTATGCAAGCATATCATCTCCGTCATTAAGTTGTAGGGAGGGTTGCAACTTGTATTCGAAGGCATCATGCTTTTCCCTTTTTTCCAACAAGCTAGCAAGTATCAATAGCAGTGGCAGACAGTGATATAGGTAAATGGGTCAAAGTAATAAGAATAAAAGTACACTAACGCCTAGGTACAAGTTTATTATTTCTTACTACTATCCTTAGAAGAAGCCAAAGCCTCAAAAATTCTCTGTATCATCTGATAGTGTTATTCTACTTTTATCTCTTGTTTATCAGAACCTTTGGCTTCCTGCTCATAGATCTTTTTCAACTCACTCTGCAGAAATTCTTTGTATCTGTCACGCTCCTCTTGAGTCATTGAATCGAGGTTTGAACTAAGGGCTGTACCTATTGCTGTGATTCTGTCTATAAGCTCCATCGCCATAAATCTGCCTACGTTGCCGACTCGCAGCATTACGTCAATCTGCTTTTGTATCATGTTTCCAAAGGTTTGCAAGTCAGAGGTTATCTCAAGACCCTTATTTGTGATTGTATACCTGCCCTCATTATCTTCTACAACCAAGCCATCATCTAGAAGCCTACCAAGCAATGGATAGATGAGACCTGGAGAAGGCTTCCATTTACCTTCACTTTGAAATGTAGCCCTGTCAATTATCTCCTTACCTGTCATAGGCTGATCTCTCAAGAGTGACAGTATATATTGTCGAGAAAACCCTCGTGGAATCGCGCTTCCTACTCTTGCTAACCATTCAGATATCATATCACTAGTAATATCGCTAGTGAAATATATTAACATTGCTGTGCTGAGTACTTGCTATCAATACAGAAGATTTCATATTATGGTAGCTAGCATCAGGTAATACGACAATAATAGTAAATAAATAAAAACGGGAGTAGTTATTTAGTTAGTGGCGGTAGGACGCTGCTATTTCTGTTCTGTAGAGATCTGTATTTGGCTCGACTCGCACAGTCCAAATCCAGGTCGCCTACCGCCTGGATGTTATAAATGATCAGATTTGATTACTGGTTTAGTGGTTGCTTACTTTTGCGTGTGTGACTATTCAGATTAAACAAACAGACGTGTGGATATTTTTCCCGTCTAGGCAGGGTTTTGTCAATCATTTCTTATATTCTCTGCAACATCACTTCAAGGGTAAGCTCTTTACCTAAATGAGCTACGTCAATGTTATAACGTCATGTTTGAATAACGACAATCATGAGCGCAAGGACTAATGAGTCTGATAACAAGGTCAAACCTATCCCTGAGAACTATCCACAGCTTTCCCCGTATCTCTGCTGCAAAAATGCAGCCGCAGCCCTAGAGTTTTACAAGAATGCTTTTGGAGCAAGAGAAGAAGAGTCAATGAGGATGATTACCCCTGAAGGAAAAATTGGACACTCCGAGATCAGGATCGGGAAAGCATTCATCATGCTTGCTGATGAATCTTCACAAATGAACTTTCGCAGCCCGCAATCGATAGGTGGCTCACCTGTGATGATGGTTCTGTATGTAAGCGATGTTGACGAAATTGCAAACCGAGCAGTAGCTGCTGGTGCAAAGTTAGTACAGCCCGTAAGTGATATGTTCTATGGAGACAGGGCAGGAACTATAGAGGATCCATTTGGGCATAACTGGCACATAGCAACACACAAGGAAGATTTGTCACCTGAAGAAATCAAAAAGCGAGCAGCTTCTCACTATAGTAATAGTAATCATAGTGATCGTCAAATCTGAGGCAAGTGCGTTGTAGTTAAGTCACGAAGAATATGAAGGTAATGCTGGTGCTTCCATTACTTTTATTTTTTGTTTCATTAGCTCTGCGTACCAAAAAGAGCAAGTAATTTAGCATGTCAATCTCGATAACCAACCTCTCAATGTCTTCGCTGTCCTGATCTTTTTCATACACCTCTTCTTTTACCCGCAGTATCTCCCTTATCTTTGCAGCATCTCTTGGTGAAGTCTGTAAAATTTTAATTTGAAGTTCGCAGTGCTTTTTGGTTGCAGGATTGATTGTTATTAGTGCCGCTACCTCCTCCTCAGATATGAGGTAGTGTTGCCATAATATGGATTAAGGAATGTTTTGATTTCTCGATCATATTGTTTACGTGTTCTTTAATGAAATCGCTGATACTGATATTACTATTATTATTACTAATCGCCAATTATGCTTACTCTACATCTTCGTACGAATCTAATATGATTACCTTATAGAATCGAAAAATATCATTTTTTCATGATAGTTAAAAGCAGACTGGGACTTCGTGGGGGAGAGAGGAGAAAAAAGCATTGCAGCTAACTGTAATATTATACCCGTCTTGAAGATCTGTTGCTTCTGTGGCAATAGCAGAAACTATTAGTGAGCATATTGCAAACAATAAGTATCACCTCCAACGGAAGGCAATGGTATTAACAAATGAGGTAACTTGATTGTTGGTCAAAGAGAAAATAAAACGGGAGTGCAAGGTGGTTATCAAAATAGTTCAAAATTCCATACCATGGGAGTTCATTAGTCTCTTGTAGGGCATTATATATCTGCAATATAGGGCAGCAAACCCGCTGGATACAATAAAAAACTAAGGGAAGCCATGAACAAAGGTGATGTCGAGATAGCATTGAGTTGTTATCAAGACCAAGCCGTCTGATTGTGCAACACGGAAACATAGCTAGAGGCAGAGATGCAATTCGCGCAGTCCTTGAGGACTTCGTTTCATTGGAACTTTCACTCAGGGGAGAAGCCCATCAACTCGTGGAAGCGGGAGACATTGGACTTTATTGTTCTAGATGGATGTTAGTAGGTACTTCTCCCGAAGACAAACATGTAGAGATGACCGGCGTCTCTTCAGATGTACTGCGCCGG
>JBQGBZ010000058.1:0-1451 GCA_052038215.1 Nitrososphaera sp. | reverse complement strand
AAACATCATAGTAAGTATATGGACATTTTGATAATCATACGAGTAGTATGGTTGAGACAGCCCAAAATGATTCATATACTGATCAAAGCTTTCAGACGTCTCATCTTCATGATTGCCTATGTTGATCTTAGTTATACTGTCTATAAGTTGTATCCTATCGAGCCAACAGTCAGCTGTGGCTTGATATGAGTAATCGCCTAATCCAAGTACGAGCTCTGGAGTCTTGCCCATTATATTAGTCACTGTAGCATCGGTGTTAGCATTGCATCCAAAATCCCCAACCGCTGCAAAATTAAAACTGACCGCGTGAGCTAAGTGGTTTAAGTTATCAACGTAATATAACAGAAAAGAGGAAAACAATGCGAAATAAAGAATTGGTAACCTAGACTTCAATCTAGGTGACATGTACATCATCTACAAAACATGTTTGGCAGGATTTATATTTCTTTCAACAATTCTACGAAAAGAAATTCAGAATTACAATTTACTCAGATTGAAATTGTTGATTAACTGACAAATTGGTAGAAAAATTTGTAGTAACTCATGTTAGTTCAGCTCTCGTTTATCAATTGGCCCCGAAAGAGCCAGACTTGGATCATAGTTATAGGCGTCTGTTATAGAGGCAGACGAAAAGTCCAAATGAAGTACTTGATCTCCGGCATTGAAATTAGTGCCTGCAAATACATCTGCTGCTTGTTGAGTTGTTAGGTCATCATTCCATACTCTGACTTCATCTATCTCACCGGTAAAGAAGTTACTTGGTGGAGTAACACGAGAGTTAGCACCTATCCTTACGGGTTTTGTACCCGAAGTTTCGGGGGATGCACCTCCTGTTGACTTTGATGCAACCTGTACACCGTCAATGTACAGTATCACGGTAGAGCCATCATATGTTACCACTGCATAGTGCCACTGACCATTATTATATGTATTAGGAGACGTAACAAAGTAGTCAGCTCCTCCGTTAGCTGCTTCAAATCCTGCTTGTATCTTTTCAGAGCTTGTCATCCATATACCGTAGTTCATGTTCTGTCCTGTGCTGTCACTACCTATACCACCCTTGTTTACAATATGTGCAGTAGAACCAAAGTTAGTGGACGTCTTAAACCAGGCTGCTACACTGAATTGAGATAGCTGTAACGCAGATGAGCTTGCCTCGTCATGGTAATTTGAACCTGTCAACGAAAGACTTGGCGCATAGTTATAACCGCCACCGCCGCTTCCGCCACTTGTACCAAATGGGAGATATAGAATCTGTTGCCCACTGTTAAAGGAAGAACCTTCAAATGCAGCTGCCATTTCTCCAGCAGTTAGCGGAGCCTTCCATACTCTGACTTCATCTATCTCACCGGTAAAGAAGTTACTTGGTGGAGTAACACGAGAGTTAGCACCTATCCTTACGGGTTTTGTACCCGAAGTTTCGGGGGATGCACCTCCTGTTGACTTTGATG
>JBQGBZ010000057.1:0-5624 GCA_052038215.1 Nitrososphaera sp. | reverse complement strand
GTTTATGGATTGTCTAAGAGGAGACCCGAATCTTTTGATCAAGGATCATACATGTACTATAGCTCGCAACACTCATCCTGTTGTTTGTCAAAGTGATAAAGGGTTAGAAAATGATGCCGAGCCAAAATAGGAAGAATTTATCTAAATTCCTCTTCTATTATAGTGCGCCTCTTTGTCATCTGAAACAGATTATCGGCCTTTTTGAGTGCTTCATCTCTTGATCGTCTAAATACCATTGACTGAATCAGAAGGTAATTCTCTGGTATCACCATGCCAGTCTGATCGTCTGAGTAAGCTATTTTGACTGTGTCATCCTGAACTCTTAGAATATCTTGGTGAATATGTACCATATTGGTATCGCCATGAGGAAATCCAAGTTCAAGTGCCTTTTTTCTAACATCACCTGTACCTTTGGCAGAGCTGATAGTTGCGACTCCAAACTCATTACGGAAGCATTCAAGTATCTGATCTTTAGTCGGTGCATTTCCTCCGTCACCAAAGCGGACAAACATATGATGCAGATGCATCATCCTTGAGGGAACCTTGAAAGCATCAACATATAGATTTGCATTAGGAATAAAATCCTTAACATCATCTTGATGGTGTGGATTTCTATCCCATTCTATTGAGTCTTTGACAGCCTTGGTATCTTCGAGGTCTGCCCAGCGTCTGACAAGTTCTATATCAAATCGTCTGATCCTATCGCCAAAATTTTGTATCAGTGGTTGCATTACCCTCCCCATGCCCGACACGTTGCAGCTACCTTGTATGACGTATGTCTTCCCTGCGGCTTTGTCGTAGTTAACGCGCGAGTTATGGATCATATCTGCTACAGCCCGCTCGCCATTCCTGTCTTCTCCACCCTGAAATATTGCTGGCCTGCCCATAGGCTCATAAAAGTTCTTCTTATTATCGTATCCAACTCCCTCCTTTGCAGCATCAACTACCAAATCGCATTGCTCGACAGCGTCTACAATTGAGCCTGATACTTTGTAACCTTTTTCTTTGAAGTTGCCAAGTGCTTCATTTGGCACGTAGACATCATAATGGTTCTCCAGTGCCTCCTTCACCTTGTCGTCTATGCTATATTTTGCAACACCGACCAACTGGATCTCTTTGTCGACTGCCAGTGAGCTTGCAAGACGGCGGCCTATGTTTCCATATCCATTGATGAAGATCCTAACCAAAACGATCACTTGAGATTTGTTACGAAAATCAAATAGTTTGTATGTATTATATAGATTCCTAAATCCTTGACTTAGCTTTTAATAATCACACTAAGCTTAAATACCGTAAGGCTCATCAGAACTCTGGAGACTATGCAAAGAGGCGATAGTTTTTGGCAGCTTTAGGTTTCTCTTGCTAGCAGGTCCTCTGCTCTCAAACAGGTGTTTTGAATGAAGATACTCGTTATCGATAATTATGACTCTTTTGTATACAACCTTGCGCAGATACTAGGAGAACTAAGGGTCAAACCAACGGTCCTAAGGAATGATACTATAACAATAAGAGATGTTGTTAGGATGGATCCTGATGCAATAGTAATTTCTCCTGGTCCTGGCCATCCAGCAGACCGTAAATACTTTGGGGTAGGTACAGATATAATAAGACAACTTGGAGATAGAATCCCGCTCTTAGGAGTCTGCCTCGGGCATCAAGGCATTGTTCATGCATTTGGTGGCAAGGTCATAAATGCCAAACAAATCAGACACGGAAAGACAAGCCCCATTCAATATACGCACGATAGGCTCTTTGAAAATATTGCAAACCCATTCAAGGCAACCCGTTATCATTCGCTCGTAGCGGACCAGAATACGCTGCCATCCTGTCTCGAAGTGACTGCAAGAGCGATGGATGATGGTGAGATAATGGGCATCAGACATAGGCATTACCTTATGGAAGGAGTTCAGTTTCACCCTGAGTCCGTCCTTACAGGCGAAGGACGAAGAATGCTTTTGAACTTTATCTCTATGGTGAAAAGATGACCGTATCAACAAATTTGCAAGCTGAAATAAGAAAGTTGGTTTCAAAGATAGATTTATCCGCTGGAGAAATATTTGACGCTCTTGATGCTATCCTTGATGTGACTGTACCCGATACAGCAGTTGCAGCTTTTCTTGTTGCGCTGGCAATGAAAGGAGAGACGCCAGAAGAGCTTCGATCAATTCTTCTTTCATTGAGAAAGCATGCGACTAAGATTACGCCTAAAGTCAACGGGTCTCTCATTGATACTTGCGGAACAGGTGGCGATTCAAAAAAATCATTTAACATCAGTACTGCAGCAGCTATAGTGGCGGCTGCATCCTCTGCCAATGTCGCCAAGCATGGCAACAGATCAGCTTCCAGTCTCTGCGGCAGCGCAGACTTTCTTGAATATGTTGGACTTGATCTAAATACTCCACCAACAAAAGTTCAATCTTGTATCGAGAACATCGGCATAGGGTTTCTCTTTGCTCCATTATTCCACCCATCCATGAAAAACGTAGCCAAAATAAGAAAAACGATTGGAATTAGGACGGTATTTAACAAAATTGGTCCACTGAGCAACCCCTGTACCAATCTCTCAGGTCAAGTCGTCGGAGTTTTCGAGCCGCAGCTTCTTCAGGTTTTCTCTGAAGTGTGCTTAGGGTATGTTAGTGAAGCAATGATAGTTCATGCCCAAGATGGTTTTGATGAACTTTCAAATACTTGTCAAAATGATATCTATTGGGTCTCAAGCGAAAATCACGCAACAAGAAGGATAACCCTTCATCCTAACGCTGTAGGGATGGAAGTGGCTAAGCCTGAGCAATTGGTAGTTTGTTCAAAAATAGATTCTATTAGGAATACACTACAAACAATTTACGGGAAGGCTAGCAAAGAAAAGGTAGATGTTGTCGTTCTCAATGCCGCTGCTGCGCTAGTCATCAGCAAAAATGCCTCTAACCTTAAAGAAGGTGTGGAATGCGCAAGGGATGCCATAAAAAGCGGTAAAGCCAGGGACAAGTTATCTCAGCTAATAAAATACTGTGGGGACTTGGAAAAATTAAAAGAGGCAGAGAACAGGTTTTCTCTAGTTTAACTAGTCGTCGTCTTTTTCTCTTGCAGTCCTTTTCTTTGGCACCTCTGATTCTATATCATCAATGCCTTTTTCATTTACAGTAAATCTGACATCAGAATATGGATGGTAAGGCGAATCAATTATCTTGGCTATTCTATCATTTCCAGCCTTGCGCAGATATATCCTGTATGTTGATGCATGTCCAATTACGTTTCCGCCTGCAGGTTTAGTCGGATCCCCAAAGAAAGTGTCTGGCGTAGATTGAACTTGGTTTGTAACAATTATTGCCACATTGTAAATCTCAGCAATCTTTACCAGCTTGTGCATGATGCTATTAAGTCGCTGCTGCCTATCTGCCAGAGTGCCTCTACCAGCAAACTCTGCGCGGTGAAGCGAAATGATGCTATCAATTATTATCATTTTGGCCTGAAAGTCTTCGATGTACTTGCCCATCGACTTGACTATTAGCTCAAGGTGGCTGCTGTTATAAGCCTTGCATATTGCTACCTTCTTCAGTATTTCACTTGGATCTAGACCTCTTGCTCTTGCTATTTGATCTACTCTTTCCGGCCTAAATGTTCCTTCAGTGTCAATCAATATAGCTCCGCCACTAAGTCCGCCTTGTTCTACTGGCAGTTGCGCAGTGACGCATAAGGTGTGACAAATCTGTGATTTACCACTTCCAAATTCACCGTAAAACTCTGTAATTGCCTGAGTCTCAATACCTCCAAGTAACAATTCGTCAAGGGATTTTGCCCCAGTACTACAGCGCAATAGAGACTTTCTCTTTTCAAGCTCAACGTCTGCAGTAGTAAATTCATTGTCAAGTATACCGCTCTCCCTTAGCAGTTTTTGAGCTGCCATGATAAAAGTAGCAGCAGTTTCTTTTGAGCCGCCCAAATCTGTAGCGAGCTCCTCGGGTATTGCTGTCGCAAGCTCCATAACTGAACTTATTCCTGCTTCCTTCATCTTGCGGGCTGTAGTTGGCCCAATACCTTCGATATCCTCTATCTCTAATTCTGCTACATTTCTTGACGCTGTTGTCATTACATCTTAACCTTGAGGGAAGTATATAATGAGTGGTGCACCGATGGGGGAGGGGGCGCCTATCAATGACTAGTTTTCTATCATGTGGGTTCTATCATTCTGCCTCCATCCTCTCCCCCAATAGGTCCATCAGTTAAATATTTTAATCAACGCGCATGTCATAATCGTCGAGAATCAAATATATAAAATAGTGTTAGGACCTCAAATAAAAAATTTGATGGGGCTCTGCTAAAGTAGTTGATACGGAGGAGGTATTACATGAGGCAGGATTTCTTCAAAAACTCTGATGGTGCATATGTAAATGTCGACTATTTAGCACAAAGTGGCTTGATTAAGGGAGAAATACCTTTAGGCGAAAAATATCCTGTTGATATCCAACACCTCATATGATATTGACTCAGTAGAAAGAATACAACAAGATATCGCAGAATTACATACAGGGATTAAATCAAAGATTCTCAGGAAATTAAGTGCAAATAATTCTGGAGATCACAACGGGGAAACATTTGCTATTGACCTTAACTTTATCCAACCTCTTGGATTAGAAAAGGCTAAATTTAATTTAGTCGCAGGAATCCTCGATTACATTGATAACAAAGGATTGATTAAAATATAGACTGATGAGTTTGCAATACCCCTACTGTGTCCAGATTACTTCAAAAGATATACACAAACTAGGTCGTACCAAGTAAGGTACAAAATCCTGTTATTTTGTAGGAGACAAGGCTTAGTGGATTGACCTAAGTAATGCGACGATACCAGTAAATGTGTATATTTGAATTAGTTAGAACTATTAAGCGAAAACGAACCTTAATGCTCCCTTTGGCTAATCTTTTTTCTATGCTTACTACCTGCGATCTTTCCATAGACCAGAACGGATTGATGCCAATCGCTCTGTTTTAGACATTCTATATCATATGCTCCGGTATCCCCTGAAGGGTGACAACCTGCTATATTTTTATATTATCTTCTTTATGCCTTTATTCATTGTCGGAGAAAGATTTGGAGTCTCTCGGATGGAACGATCTTGTTGCACAAAAGCGGCGGCTTACTAGCGAACTCAAAGAGTTGTCGGACAAGATCATTGACATTGACAAGAATCAACTCCGCTCGATAGGTAACAACATTAAGGAGCAGAGAAGTCTTCTTGATTCACACACTGAGAGGCTAAAGCAAATACGAACTGAAGTAGAGAGTCATAATTCTAAGCTTTTGTCAGTAAGTGAAAAACTTTCACAATCAAGAAATTTTCTTTCAATGATGGAGGCCCGAATCCCTTCAGAAAAGGAGGAGGATTTGCAGACAGTAATACGAAAGAATCAAGACAGAATCGATGCTAAGGACTATAGGAGCGAACGGGAAAAGGATGAGATTTTATCCAGGATAAAGGATGCTACGATGAAATTAGAAGCGATAAAGGCTACCCGAACGATAAGGGAGCAGTTTTCACAACTGTCCCAGGAATCTGCTGTTATCAATAACATCATGAAGCAGCTAGATGAAGAGCGAAATTTGCTTCGGGACAGAATATCTAGGA
>JBQGBZ010000056.1:0-14322 GCA_052038215.1 Nitrososphaera sp. | reverse complement strand
AAAAATAGCACAGTTCGCTAGAGCCTGCTCTATATTTAGAGTCAGGAGGATATACATTTATCATGATTCTCTGTCTCACTTCGAAAAAGAAGACATGGATTTGCTCAAGACAATACTCCGGTATCTAGATACACCTCAGTATCTCCGAAAAATGTTATTTCCTATGATGCATCAACTCCAATATGCAGGTATACTCCACCCAATAAAGGCACCTCATCACACCGTGGTTGAGGACATCAAAAAAGTGAAAATAGGAGATGTCCGCACAGGCGTCATCGTCAAAGTCAAGGGTCAATTATTTGTCGAGGCAGGCATAGGATCTCTTGTCCCCTTTGCAGGCGAGAGCTCTGAAGGTAAAAAAGTAAATGTGAGGTTGACCTCTTCATATCCAAATCTCAAGGCCGTCCAGGCTACACCGGAAAACATTTCTGGCTATTGGGGCTACGAAGTAAAAGAGGTTCATTCTCTTTCGAAACTTCTTACAAGTGTCGAAAAAACACTAACAATAATCACATCAAGAAAGGGCCGCTACTTCAAAAATATCGAGCCTGTCTTGATTGAACAAACAAAAAATGTCCGCAACATACTAGTTGTATTTGGAGCACCCAAGCATGGCGTCCATGATATCATCTCCAAGGAAGGTACTAGCACTAAGTCCTATCATTATGTTGTCAATATGTTTCCAAATCAAGGCACTGAGACTGTAAGACTAGAAGAAGCGGTACTAGGAAGTCTAGCTATATTAAATAGCAGTTTACAGCTAACAGACGATTCAAGCGCACACAACTGAATCTTTGATGACTAAACTAGCACTCAGTTAGGGCTATAGAAGCTACGATAAATAGTAGCTAGATATTAGATGATAAGGCCCAGTAAGAAATACTGCAAGGGATAAGTTTCATAGTGATGTGTCTACTGTGATTGATTTTTTTCTAACAGTTTGTGATTCCTTGCCCGTTGGGGAAAGATCAAAAGGAAGCCAATACATACACTCAAGGCCACTATTGGGAATTGCTAGCATTTAGAAAAAATTTGGGAATGGCCTGAATAAAGATGATTCTCTGCCATCATATAATAAATCATATTTTCAACACCAGGTGCCTAAAGAGAACAAGGATATGCGACTAGTGATCTGAATGAAGACAAAAGGGTCATTTAACTGAAATTAGTATTGGTATGAAATCAGCCGATCAATATCAGACGTTAATTTCAAATCACTATTCAAATAGTTATAGGAGATGTTATAATGTCCTCCCTTTTTTATGACGCATAAATCTTAGAAAGCTGCAAGAATAGATATTAGGAAAAATGTCAACATCAAGTATCGGTCCGACAACCGACAGCGGTGACAAAGCAAATCCCCGTGCAAGGATTAGCCAAACTTTTGTGTGTAACACATGTGGCAAGTTCTTCAACTCTGACAATGAACTTAGTTTGCACTAGAGTTTAGACCATAAGCCATAAAGAACTTCGTTAGATCGAAGGACTCAATGCAGGCAGTTTAGTCCTTTTGTATTAGTTTATACTTGATGACGGGCCAGGTAATCCGGCAATACGATTTGTTACTACAACCTTGCAATTCATCTCCCGCAAATTTATCTACGCTATCTATTCAAATTTTGTTATAGACTCACAAGGGGTCAAATAACTTATTAAAGGGTGAGGCGATGTGGTGCAATATCTATGGGTCATCGCAAGTATAGTGCGCCAAGAAGGGGCAGTATTGCTTTTAGACCGAGGGCCAGAGCTAAGAGCTTGGAAGCTAGGGTAAGAACTTGGCCTCAGCTTATAGCGGAAAAGAGTGCCCTTTTAGGTTTTGCAGGTTTTAAAGCAGGAGGAATTAATATCTTAACCGTCGATGATAGGGAGAAGACCCCAAACTTTGGCAAGCAGCTGTTAAACGCTGCGACTGTAATTGTAACGCCACCGATCAGAATTATAGGCATTCGAGGCTATAGACACGATCTTTATGGTCAACACGCTATATTTGACGTTTATGCAAAGGACTTGCCAAAAGAGCTGTCGCGCAAATTTGACTCGAAGAGTAAGGATGAAGCATTTTCAAAAGTAGAACCACTTCTCGATGTTGCAAGCGAGATATTTGCAGTTGTTGCAGTCTCTCCATATTCAATAGGTCTTGCACAGAAAGTACCATTTGTGTTCGAAATAGCGGTTTCTGGCAAAGACGCCAAGTCGCAATACGGCTATGTAAAGAGTATATTAGGAAGAGAAATAAAAATAACTGATGTCTTCCAAGTCGGACAGAATATCGACGTTTTTGGTATTACTCGTGGCAAAGGAATAGAAGGTCCAATCACTAGATTTGGTGTTAAGCGAAAACAACACAAATCGAGAAAGAGTGTTCGCGCCGTCGGTACACTGGGTCCAATTTCACCCGCGGTCGTCATGTATACAGTTGCTAGGCAGGGACAAAGGGGATTTCATCAAAGAACTGAATACAACAAGCGCATATTGATAATCTCAAACGCTGATAAGGACGGCGAGAATTCAATAAATCCAGCAGGTGGTTTTAAACATTTTGGACTAGTCAGCGGGGATTATATTATAGTCAGAGGCTCAGTCCCTGGAGTACCTAAACGGTTACTGAAGATGAGGCAGCCAATACGTAGTGTTTCCAAGAAAGTACTCGAGCCAAAAGTCCTGGAGGTAATCGTTAAGTGAAAGCAAAAGTTATCGGAGTGGATGGAAAAGACTTCGGTGAGTTAGAACTGCCTGCAGTTTTTGACACACCGTATCGGCCCGAAGTGATCCACAAGGTGTATGTGAACGTCCTTTCGCATTCATTTCAAAGACAGGGGCGTTATCCGGCTGCAGGTGAGATGGTTAGCGCTGAGTCTCGCAATACGGGGCTTGGAATCGCCAGACTTGCAAGGGCTCGAGGCGAAGGCTTTCCGAGAGCAGGCCAGGCTGCCGGTGTTGCCGGCGTAAAGCACGGACGAGTTGCCCACCCTCCAGAGTCATGGAAAGTTATTTACAAAAAAATTAATCATAAGGAAAAACAATTGGGGCTTTGCTCTGCAATAGCCGTCACTTCAAGAAAAGAACTAGTACAACGACGCGGCCACAAGATAGGTAACGATGTCAATCTTCCTCTTATTGTTTCAAATGACATCGAATCACTAACGAGAACTAAACACTTAAAGGATATTTTGATGAGAATTGGGCTCGGTGACGACATTGCTCGAGCAAGTTTGGTGCGAAAGGCAAGGTCTGGAACTGCGAGGCGAAGAGGAAGGTCAAGTCGCTCAGGAACAAGTGTTCTTATTATTGTCGGTAATGACTCCAGCCTTGTCTCACTCTCTCGATCAATTCCCGGCGTTGATATCAAGCATGCCAAGGATGTAAGTATACTTGATTTGGTGCCCGGCTCAAAGCCAATTAGGTTAACAATTTTCTCTCAGGCTGCAATTGAATATTTGAAAAACCTGCAGGCACCGGTGCATAAAGTATTGGAGGTCATCAGAAAGTGAGCAATGAAAATGAATCAAAGTCGGCCTCTCTTGGACCAAAAAAACAGCAAGGTGCATCTGAGGAAAACAGCAGTATGACCGCAAGGCAAGCAGCAACTACGATAATTGCACCGTATGTAACAGAGAAGACGTTCAACCAGATAGAAAAGGAGAACAAACTTGCTTTCATTGTAACAGAAAAGGCTACCAAGAAGCAGATTATTGATGCCATTAACATCCTCTATGAAGCAGACATCGAGGAAGTCAATACCACGAGGACAATTCGAGGTAAGAAGGCATTTGTCAAGTTCAAAACTCCAGAAGGAGCAAGGGATCTCGCAACAAAGCTGGCTTTAGTGTAGAAGAGTTTTTCTTCTCGTTAGATTTAAAAGTGGCCTGAAATCCAAAGATTGAGTGATCTAATTGGTACGTGAATTTAAGTTTAAGGGTTACAGCCCTGAACAGTTGCAATCACTCTCGATAGAGAACCTTCTCCCGCTTCTCAATTCAAGACAACGCAGATCGCTTGATAAGCGCGTTAGTTCTTACATGAATGATGACAAGAGAAAGCTTCGAGAAAAACTAAAGTTGGCTAGAGACGGAAAGCTCAAGGGTCAGCTGAGGACACATACACGCGATATGATTATTCTTCCAGACATGGTTGGTCTGACGGTTTATGTTCACAACGGTAAGGATTTTGCCCAGGTTAACATCAAGCCAGAAATGATTGGACACTATCTTGGAGAGTATGCGATTACAAACAAGCGCGTACAACATGGCACACCTGGAGTAGGCGCCTCAAGATCCAGCCTCTATGTCCCGCTGAAGTGATAAGTATGCCACAATTTCGTTATGCATTTCAAAATTATGATAGAACAAAACATGTGCGTGCTTCGATACGCGAGAAAGACATATCTCATAAACATGCCCGAGAGATAGCCGTTGCCATTAAAGGTAGGTCAATTGAAAAAGCACGAGAATTACTTGAGAATGTTATTGCCCGCAAAGAAGCTATACCCTATCGGCGTTATAATAACGAAGTTGCACACAGGTCAAATATCCGCGACGGTTTTTTTGCCGGGAGATTCCCTAAAAAGGCAGCATCTGAATTCCTCAGAATTTTAGACAACCTAGACTCTAACGCAGAATACAAAGGTATGGATCTTGATAGATTGCGAATTGTGAGCACAGCCGTCCACAAAGGCACAAAGCTGAAGCGTTTCCAACCACGAGCAATGGGAAGATCGAGTCCAAAGTTTGACACCTTAGTTCATGTGGAGATCGTTGCACAGGAGGCTAACAATAGTCAATGAGCGCTGTCAAGAACGTAATTAAGAATAACTTTCGCAACATGGAATTGAATGAATTTTTAGCTGAAGCACTTAAGGATGCTGGGTACGGCGGTATCGAAGTGCAAAAAACTCCTGTGGGTGCAAGGATCACTGTTTACGTTACTAGGCCTGGACTTGCTATTGGCAGGAAGGGTGTTGGTATCAAAGACCTTATGACCAAAATCGAGCAAAAGTTCGGGCTGCAAAACCCTCAGATTTCGGTTCTTGAAATTTCAAATCCTGAGCTAAACCCTCAGATAATGTGCAACAGAATAGCTCAACTTATTGAGCGTGGAACCGCTTTTAGGAGGGCAGCAATGTGGTCGCTCAATACTATAATGGGCGCTGGTGCACTCGGCGTTGAAGTAACCATTTCAGGCAAGCTTAGAACCGAGCGGGCTCACTTTGAGAAACATACGATAGGTATAGTCCCTAAGAGCGGCGAGATCTCAGATAAGATAGTTAAGACAGGGATTTCTCACGTCTTAACCAAGATGGGCTTAATGGGGATCCAACTAAGAATTGCATCCAAAGAAGCACTACCACAAGAATTTGAACTCAAAGATGGAAATACAGAGGCACAGACCTCCGCAGAAGCATCGGCTATAGAGTCGGGTCCTCCTGAAACAGGGCAATCCTCTAAAAACGATGAGGGCACCGCAATAGTAGAAGAAAAAGGAGTTAAACAAGATGCCTAGACTTAAAATGAAGACTTTACGAGAGATGAATAGTCAGGATTTGAGTGATAAGCTCGCAGAGCTTAAAGCTGATCTTGGAAAACTTCAACTTGAAAAGTCAAAAGGTACATTGAAGAAACAGACAGGAAGCATTAGATGGCTCCGCCGAGATATTGCCCGCATGAATACAATAATGAATGAGAGAAAAGGTCAGAAATGACAGTGAATTGTGAAAATGTTCTCTCACAAGGCATCATCGGCCTTCAAGCAAAAATACTTGAATCTACGGATTCAACTATACAAGGCATTGCAGGCACAATTGTTTTTGAAACCAAGAATACAATATTTATCAGGAAAGATTCTGTTATAAGGCAGGTAGCAAAAAGCGTGGCAAAGAAACTTGAGATTCAAACATCTTCCTGCGCTTGCTTTATAAGTGGTTCCGCGTTGATAGGAAGACCTGAGGATCGTATTTCACGATTAAACAATGGGTGATATGACAAATTATGGTTAGAAATATAGGCGTTACAGTTGCTTCCCCTCGAAAGGTGTGTGAAGATGAGTTCTGTCCTTTTCATGGTACGCTGTCTATACGAGGCAAGTTGTTGACAGGCACTGTATCAAGCGCCAAGGCACCAGGAATGGTCGTCGTCTCAAGAGAATATCCTAGAGGAGTCGCAAAGTACAAACGCTTTCAGAGGAGCAAATCAAATGTGCATGCCTATCTTCCATCGTGTCTAGAAGTCAGAGAAGGTGAAGAAGTAAGAATTGCAGAATGCCGACGACTCGCTAAGACTGTTTCATTTGTCGTGATAGAGGTGAATACAAAGGATGGCGGCAGGAGCTAAGTCAAGAGCAGTTTCCGCAAAGGGAGTCGAGGAGTTCCGTCCTTATATTACAAGGGCCATTCCTGTTACAGCGAGATTAGTATGTACAGACAATACCGGCGCAAAAATCTTGCGGATAGCACAGGTGACACGCTACAAGGGAAGGCACTCTAGGCAGCCAGCAGCAGCAGTTGGAGACTTTGTCACTGTAACTGTAAAAAAGGGTCCAGCTGAATTGCGCAAACAAATATACGGTGCAGTCATAGTCAGGCAGAAGTATCCTATAAGAAGGCTTAACGGTGTACGTGTAGCATTTGAAGATAACGCTGCGGTTCTGGTAACCCCGGAAGGAGAAATCAAAGGAACGGACATTAAAGGACCGGTGGCCTCAGAGGCCGCAGAAAAGTGGCCAAGGATAGCCAACTTGGCAGGGATGATAGTATAGGTGAAAATTATGAAAGGAATTAATCCAAAACTCATTCACCTTCCAAAGCACAGGCGGGATAAGATGGTTGGCGCTGTGTTAGAGGATTCCCTTCGCAAACAATATGGAAGGAAGAATATACGTGTGGTAAAAGGTGATTCCGTTAGGGTGATGAGAGGAGAATACAAAGGAGTAGAGGGTAAAGTAGAAAAAGTAAACACGGAGCAGGCCATATTTCATATTGAAGGCATCCAAAGAGAGAAGATTCGTGGAGGTCAAGTAAAGGTTCCAATCAATTCTTCAAACGTGATGGTTATTTCTCTGAATCTTGATGATGACTACAGATCAAGGAAACTACAAGGAGCGCCTAAGGATGAGTCAACTCCTGCGGACAAAAAGGGAGTAAAAGAGAAGAAAAAGGAAGAGGAAAAAGTATAATGGGTAAAAAAGGTCGTGATACTAGAATAAAAAGACAATTAGCACCCCCATTCTGGGACATTAAGAGGAAGGAGGGTCAGTTTGTCATGAGAGTTGACCCCGGACCACATCCGGGAAAGAGAGCTTATCCCCTTGGTATGGTCTTGCGCGATGTGCTCCATGTTGCAAACACAGGATATGAAGCAGAAAGAATATTGAAGGCAGGAAAGGTCAAAGTCGACGGGGTACAAAGGAGCGAGCACAACTTTGCTGTTGGTTTAATGGATGTAGTGGAACTGGCAATGGGCCAAGCATTCAGAATGGTTCCAAAGAATTCAGAACTATTGTCTCCTATTACTACTGATGAGGCAGAAAAAGGGTTAAAACTTGTAAAGATTACAAGCAAGACTATCGTCAAAGGCGGCAAGATTCAATACAGCTTCCATGATAGCAGGACACTCATAAGTGATCAAAATCTGAAGGTTGGGGACAGCTGTGTCATTAGCCTGCCTGCTGTAAGGATAATGAACCATGTTCCCTTTGAAAAAGGCTCAACTGCTTTGATCATCACGGGTGAAAATGCTGGAGCAGTAGGAAAAATTGAAGACATTGAAGATGGCATATTCTCTCTTCCCAAGCGAGCACTTGTTACGTTTGGTGATAAATCCGTAGAATTGCCTGTTGAAATGGTAATGGCTGTTGGAAGCGACAGACCTATGATTAGGGTGAGTTAACTTGAGCCAGCAACAAATAAAGCAACAAAATGAAATGAAAAGGATAAAGGTAGACAAAGTCGTAATTAACATTGGAGTTGGAAGATCGGGCGAGCCGATAGACAAAGCTAAGAATGCTCTTTTGGAGCTAACAGGTCAACAGCCTGCAGTGCGCGGAGCAAAAAGAACTGTTAGGGATTTTGGTATTCACAAAGGTGAGCCAATAGGTGTAGTCGTAACCTTAAGACGGGAGCCAGCAATTGACTTTCTAAAAAGGATTATATCCGCAAAGAAAAGCATACTCAAATCTTCCTCTTTTGATGATTATGGGAATATCTCTGTAGGCATTCATGAGCACATTGATATACCTGGTACAAAATACAACCCTGAAATTGGTATCTTTGGCATGGACGTTAATATTGCGCTTACCCGGCCTGGCTATAGGATTGCGAAGAAGAGCAGAAATAGTGCCAAGATAGGCAAAACGCACAGGATCAACCGTGAGGAGGCCATTGAATTCTTTAAGCAAGAATACGGAGCAGGAGTCGAATAGTAATTTGCCAAAGCCAAGAGAATATGAAGAAACTGGAAGAAAGAAGCTTGCTCATGGGAAGGGGGGAAGGTGGTGTAAAAGGTGTGGTTCATATAATGGATTGATCCGCACATACAACTTGATGCTATGCAGACAATGCTTTAGAGAAGTTGCAAATAGTATAGGATTTGCGAAGTACGAATAGGTGAACCATTAAGAAAATGCCAGCATTAAATGTTCTGTCTAATCTGTTTACAACCATCTACAACAATGAATCTAGAAGAAAAAGGGAGTGCGTCGTAGTCCCTGCGTCGAAGTTCGCAAGTGAGGTGCTCAGGGTAATGCAAAAACATAGATACATCGGAGAATTTGAGCAAATAGACGATGGTAGAGCAGGAAAGTTTAGAATTCAGCTTCTAGCTAAGATAAACAAATGTGGGATCGTTACTCCCCGCTTTTCTGTAAAGAAGAACGGCTACTTTGGTTGGGAGAGACAATTCTTGCCAGCATACACAATGGGAATTCTTCTTGTATCGACTAGCAGCGGTATCTTGTCTCATCATGAGGCACAGGAGCAGAATCTAGGGGGAGTTTTGGTTGGCTACGTCTACTGAGCAACAAATAACTGCGGAAGTTGAAGCACCTGCTAGCGTGACGATAAAAAAGGAAGGGAATCTTGTACACGTCAAGGGACCGATTGGAACTATCAAGAAGGATTTCACAAAACTTCCTGCTACGGTCACTGTAGAAGGTAACAAGATAACAATAAAACCCTATGGAACTCGTAAGCGAGACCTTGCTGTAACGAATACTGCACGCAGTATTATCGAAGGAATGATAAAGGGTGTTGAGAAAGGCTATACGTATAAACTCAAGATTATATTTGCACATTTTCCAATTTCTGTTAAAGTAAAGGGGAAGGAAATACATGTAGAGAATTTTTTTGGTGAAAGATCGGCTAGGATTTCTCGAATAATTGGAGATACAACCAAAGTGAGTGTTGCGGGAGAGGATGTGGTCATTCAAGGGCCCAGTTTAGAGGACGTTTCGCAAACAGCTGCTAATATTGAACTTTCGACTAAAACCAAAGGAAAGGACCAGCGTGTGTTTCTCGACGGACTATACATATACTCTAAAGAAGAAGGTATGCAATAAGGCCCAAAGATTTATTTTGTCCTTGGATTTGCTGTAATACTGCGCCGCTCTAGCTCAGCATGGTAGAGCAAATTCGCTGCGTGATATTGTGCTCCGAAGCTTAACTGGCTGTTAACCAGTGGGTCGTCAGTTCGAGTCTGACGAGCGGCGCTATAATTATAAATGCATCTAAAGTCATGACAAAGCTATTTTTTGGTGGAAAGATTTTATGCTCTGAAAAAGCCGAATATGAACAAAGAGCACAAGAAAGTTACAATGTTTCAAAAATCGAGTTTTGAAATATACTATATTGATATTATGTCAAGTGCAATTGCGTCAGCAAGTAAATCGAGGTGACGGCTGGCAACGATGTAGCCATTCTTTATATCATTGGAAGCAAGCCAACGATTAGATGAACTAAAGAGCCTTTCTTTTTTCATTCTCTTTTCGATCTCATCTACATCGAGCTCCTTCTCTTCCACTTCTTCAGTATCATTGTACTTGATGGTCAAAAGCACCTTCTGAACAAGCACTCTGTGACCGAAACGCTGAGAAAAGTCACGAGCGTTTTCGTCAATCTGAAGTATTTTCATCTTAATCTGAAGTTTGTTGAGAGCATCGCGGCTGGTAAGAAGTCGTTCGTCAACGAACCTATCATAACTCATATGTATACCATCCTGTGGATAATGTACTAGTGTATATTAACGTCAGCCCTTGATGGGCTCAAATAAATAATAAGGGGTTCCATTGGGCTTCAAACCGCATCCGGCCATTCTTACTTGTAAGCCATCTTTTAGTTCAAAGGTGTCAAATGAGCCGATCAGTTTAATCCCAGCCATTTCCACGAGCCCATAGCAACCTTCTATGCCCTTTAGGCTTGACGTTGTAAAATATAGCAAGGTTCCATTTGTTTCAATAATTTGGAGCGATGTCTTTGAGAGACACTGTGAGCAATAGTAGGACGGCGGCCATGCTTTTGCTTTGCATGAAGTACAGATGGGCAGCCGAAATTCCCCCTTATTCAAACTATCAATAAACTCTTGCAATCATCATACTCCCATAATAATTACTGAGGCAGATGAGCCCGCTGCAGCCAAATTATGTACGAGTCCTGTCTTGCAGTCCTTTACTTGCCTTTTTCCAGCTTCTCCAGCAAGCTGAGATGCGATCTCGGCAACCTGCGCTACGCCAGTCGCACCAACAGGATGTCCACACCCAATTATACCTCCTCTTGAATTTATCATTATTTCTTGTTGGTTAACGAACTTCCTCCCTTCGCCTTTCTTTGCTAATCCTATGTCTTCATATGCTATGATTTCGAGAATCGTAAACGCATCGTGAACTTCAGCGATATCTATCTGCGACGGCTTTATGTGTGACATTTCAAAGGCTAAATGAGCGGCTTTTTTGGCAGCTTCTACAGTTGTTAGGTCGGAAGTGGAATTTGCAAAGCTCGCGGAGGTTGTTTGTTGCCCTATCCCCTTTATAAAGACAGGATTGTCCAAGGTACGCGCTTTTTCTTCAGCTATTAGTAGTATTGCAGACGCTCCCTCGCACGGAGCGGAGCAATCGAGCAGTTTGATAGGAGATGCAATACTTTTTGAATTCATCACTTCTTCTAAGTCAACCTCTCTTCCAAAAAGAGCGCATGGATTTTTGGTGGCATTTTTATGGTTTTTAACAGAAACCATAGCCATTTCTTCTTCAGTTGTGCCATATTTTTTCATGTGAGCCTTCGCAAAGATTGCTGCCCAATGAACTGGAAACATAAAGGATCCCCTCGTGACATCCCACAAAAGCTTGTTACCTGGACTATCCATCCTTTCCGCACCAACTACAAGTGCAGTATGGCACAAGCCGGAAGCAATTAATGCAAAAGCCGAAGCCACAGCATTTGTGCCCGAATTGCATAGACTGTCAAGGCGATAGGAAATTCGTGGTTGTATACCTAGCATCTCAGATACTATCGCGGAACTGTATTGTTCAGCTGCACAGCTAGAGAACAATACAGCATCAATTTCTTTTGCAGTCATCCCGCTATCTCTTATTACCCGTACCGAAGGCTCGCAAGCCAGGTCGAATAAAGACCTACTTGTTCCCTTGTTAAAGGCTGAGGTTGCCCATGACGACACTGCTACACTTTTCATTTAAAAAGTCGATAACATCTCCTTGAATGAGTTTTCAGAATCCCCTACGGGATTAAATTGGAGAATAGGAAGCGTAATTCCAGTTGAAACTACTTTCGAAAGCGATTCTCTACAATCCTCGCTGCTACCGCAAATTGTGAGTGAGCTTAGCATCCTGTCAGAGATGAACTTTGATGCACTTTCTGCACTTGATTTTTTATACTCAGCAATTATCTCCTGAACTTCGTCCCTAAAACCATTCTCTGCAAGAAAGTTGCTATAGTACTTTCCAACTGCGACATAAAACGCAAGAGTTACTGCGGCACGCTCTCTTGCTTTCTGTGGGTCTTTGTTTGACACCGCACATATAAAAGAGCAAGCAATTTCAAACGCCTTTCCTTTTGTAGCCTGTTTTAAATCATACGCAATGCATTTCAATTCCTCAAACGGTCTCAAATATAATAATATACCATCAGCAAGATTAGATGCAATAGATACCATTTTTTTGTTCACAGCACCTATGAAAATCGGAATATGCTTCCGTTGAGGCTCGTGCAATATCTTGAAATTGTTTATCTTAAAAAATTTACCGCTGTAATTGATCTTTTCTCCTTGGGTCATTAGCTTGACACATTCGATGTATTCCTTGATTCTACCAGCGGGTCTGTCAAAATCTACGCTGTGCCAATTCTCTACAATAGCTGGAGTGCTTACTCCAAGACCTATGACCGTCCTATTACCTGAAAGCATGTCAAGAGTAGTAGCCGCCATTGCGATGGTTGCTGGCGTTCTTGAATAAATACTAACAATCGACGTCCCAAGTCGTACTTTTTTGGTTACCTGGGATATAGCACCTAAACTTGAAAATGATTCTCGCCCCCAGGATTCGGGAACCCATAGTGAGTCTACATTTTCACGCTGATCGGCCATCTTTGCACATCGAAGAAGATCATATGTGGATAGTAAGGGACCCAGACTAAATCCGACCTTCTCTGCAATACTCATTATAGACTTGCTTCCCTAATTTCTTTAGATGCTTCCTCAATATCCTTATGAGAATCAATCGAACGCCAAAAAACATCCCTGTATCTTACAGCTTGAAGCCTTCCTTCCTTAGCTAGCCATGGAAGAGCAGTTACCTCGATATTGCCTTCGATTGGTAGATAGCTAAAAACCTCTTCAGTGAAGAGATATAAGCCAGCATTAATCCACTTGTCCGAGATTTCCGGTTTTTCGATAAACCCCTGGACTCTTGAATTCTCATCAAGTTCAACTACTCCAAAAGGGCTGCGTAGAGGAACAACTGCAAGAACATTTGAATTTGCAATATTTAACAATTTGTTAGGGTCAAGCTCTGAAAGAACGTCACCGTTTAATACGAAGAATGAACCATGTCTTGAAACCCATTCTTTAGCATTCAAAAGCGCACCTCCAGTTCCCAAGGCCCTTTCCTCTATTGAGTACTCGACTCGAGAATCAAACCTAGCACCATTGCCGATATGGTCCACTATCATGTCCTTCATGTACCCGACGCATAGCACGAAATCTTTAATACCAAATCTCCTAAACCACCGAATTTGCCATTCGATAATTGGAATATTAAAGACCTCTATCATTGGCTTTGGTCTAGTGTCGGTAAGCGGCTTTAGTCTTTTTCCAAAACCGCCTGCGAGAATTACTGTCTTCATGACAAAATAGGTCTGGCAAGATTGTATAAAATGTTACTTGTACATATATGCTGCTTCTGTCTGTCTGTCGTCCATAGCTTTTCTTAAGAACCGCTCAAGTGTGTAGCGTTAGAGCCTGTGATTCTTTCATTTCTGAGCCGGCTCTTTTCTTCTTGTAGGAAGTATTTTCCTGTCAATCAGGATCTTCCACGTGCCTAGCCCTATCAAGAGTGCCCCCATTGCCATTGTAGATCCGATAGTACGGAATGTGTTTGACATATCCTCAGACTCAACAGAACCTTGTGCAACAAGTGCAATCATACCTGCGATGATGAGGCCTCCGTTTACAAACAATAGACTCGAAACAATCGGAGCATATTCCTTGCGTGCAATTACGAATGCGATAATCGACATTATTACAGCCCCCCCGCCAAAGGCTCCGCCTCTGATTGCCTCATCGAAGGGCAAGAAACCCTGTCCCTGCTGAGAGGATGATGCAACAGCTACGTCAGCCCCATAGATTAAGAGGAGGATTAGCGAGGCTATGAGGAGACCTGTAGCTACACTCCTTATCATGTGTCAATTAACTGTGACAGATTTAATAAACCTAGCTTGTACGCATTATTTTGTGACTGCGGCTATTAAAGATATTCTATATTCTGTAATAGATAAAATTGGCAAAGAAAAAATCCGCATGGAAATTAACAGCGATATTGAAACCTCGGAGAAACGCTGCAATGAAATTCTTGAAGAATGTAAACAACTGATGCGGAGTGACATGACTGACGACACATTAGCAGATCTGTGTGAGGCATTGCTCCATTTCTTGCTAACTGCTTCTCTGCTTCCCTCAGAGAGAAAAGTTAACCTAAAAGGCACGGAATTGGATCTAGTAGTTCCTTCATTGAAGATGCTGAAGAAAAACCCTGAGAAGGCTTTGGTTATTCAGATAATAAGGGGAAATGATGCGCCAACAGAGCTAAAACAGACTAATTCTGTCCAAC
>JBQGBZ010000055.1:0-1101 GCA_052038215.1 Nitrososphaera sp. | reverse complement strand
AACCTTCAGAAAATGGACTTGTTTGGGGGTGGCTTTAAAAAGAGATCAGACTACTCAAGCGAAGCTTTGTCTCTAACGAAATGGACATCAAGAACTATGAAACTGATGAAACTTTGTAAAAGTCTTGTGCAGCATATACTACATTAATATCTGCAAATTAAATTGCTGTGCTTCCAGGTCATCGCACTATCAGGACAGAATACTCGGCATGATGCGTTACCTTGTGACTAACACTGCCCAATAACAATTCTTTGAAAGTGCCTCTGCCCCTACTTCCAAGAACTATCATGTCAGGCTTTTCCCGTTTTGACAGATTCAATATCCTTTCGGCAGCATCGCCTTCCATTCTCTCGACTCTCACATTCTTTACACCTTGTGCTCTTGCTTCGTCTGCATAACTTTCCAATTTCTCCAGGCTGCTCTTAGGTAGTGTTTCTGCTATCTTCTCGAGCTTTTCTTTGCTGCTTGAAACCCGTTCAAACGGGTCAAACACATTGGCTATAACAAGTTCTGCGCTACATCTTTCAGACAGAAGTAGTGCATATTCAAGTGCCTTCTCAGAGTGTTCTGACATGTCAACTGCAACAAGGATTTTCTTTATCTCTGCCATATCTTCATCATCTCACCCCAACAGGAATCTCCTTATTTATTGTTTTCCTTTAATGTCTAGGTCGACTCTCTATCCGGCCGTGATATACTGCTATCCTTAGGCCTTGTCAACTTCAATAGTTATTCTAGAAATAGTAGGGCCCAGAGGGACTCGGCAGAAAAACCTTCAAAATTGAGACCCAGTGCAACTATAAGTCAGGCCCACGGGGCTACGTGCTGATATCGGTTCTTTGAAAAGCTTCAAAACATATGACATCAGGCCAAGGTAAAAAATGTTTTTTCTAGAGTCATCGAGTCTGATCTGACCTATCGGGGCATACAGAGGAAGTGATCCTGATATCTCTGTGCGATTTAAGCCCTTCCAAAAGGGCTTCGGTCCAGATCAAAGTTTCATAGATAGAAATGATCTATCCTCCTACCAGGCGTTTCTACTATGATCATATCCATACACTTCTTCAAGTTTTCTTGCTTTTCTATCCTTAAATATATCTT
>JBQGBZ010000054.1:0-1318 GCA_052038215.1 Nitrososphaera sp. | reverse complement strand
ATTCTGGGTTACTGTATGCAACATCTGCTAACTCAGCGCCCATACCTTGGTAACAGGACTTGGCAAATTCGCTTGGAGTTATCTTATCACACTTGGCAAATGCATCTGTAACGTTGTCGCCGTTTATGTTTAACCAGTATGACTGTTGGTAATAGTAACACTGGGACACAAATTCTTCAACTGTTCTGTTACATGGGAAATAAGGATCGATCTTGTTAAAATCACCAACTTTTGCTTTTGTTTCATGGTGTCTAACCATGTTTTGCATAAACACTCCTCTTGCGCATGCACTCTGTGCCCACTGCTGTCCGAACTCATTACAACGATCAACTGCAGCTGTAGTATTATAATCGTAGAAGGCAGTCAAGCCGTGTCCTATTCCATGGATACATTCTCGTTCGAATATCCAATTGACGTTTTCCTGGCTTATGGGACAAAGATTTGTGACTGTGATCTGATCTTTATCTACTACATTATGGGTCTGTTCTGTTGCGAAGTAGCCTTGAAAGATTCCATGTAAGACTCCACCACCGCAGACTAGCGGTGGGGCATAACTTTTTGCCTCCTCTACATTTCTTGTAGAACCATACAGCCACATTCCAAGGTGATGAGCTACGTCATGACAGTCGTAATAGCTTTCATGATGCAACAGAATAAGGTCCGAAAAAGTGTCTAGCATGATTTGACGACTTTCTGTTTTATTATAGACCATCTCGAGGGCTAAGACAGGACAATGGATATCGTTTTTGCAGGCTGCCATAATTTGCTTTGCATACGGCCTAGTTGGATTATTATTCGCTGCATCTATGTCGGTATTCTGAACAGTATTGATTAGGGATGTAGTAGTGGCAAGCGGCCCTTTTGATGTTACCAGATCAGGCCGCAGTGCGATAAGCAGAACTGAGGACAACGTTAGTACAACAGCTATTACTAACAATGAAGCCAACAGATACTTTGCTGGGTACATGCGGTGATGTACAATCGGGGGATTGTCGCCCATAAATGTCGCTCATAAATGGGTCACATTATTTTCCAAAGATACGATGATATTAAGAACGCGTAATACAATGCATATCCTTTTCTTGGAGCAGGAAAAGAAATATTTACAGTTTTGTAGAAAGCCTGTTGCCATAAACCTCGAATAAGTTTCAGCAGCTCGTGCAGCCACTGAGAAACAGAAAGGAGAGGATCGAATATTAAGAATGTCCTTCTAGTCTGTTATAATCAAAAAAAGGAGAACAAAAAAAGGAGAACAAAAAGAGTAGTAACCCCCGTCACTAGTTGGAAATTTCAGTATGTATGAGTTTTTCGCAGATAA
>JBQGBZ010000053.1:0-4907 GCA_052038215.1 Nitrososphaera sp. | reverse complement strand
TGTCAGTCATTAATACTACTACAGATCAAACTGTACGAACGATTAATGTATCTGGAGGAGTGTCAACGCTTTATGCGGTACCCGAACTAGGTAAACTGTATATATCAATATTTGAAGGCGGAAGAATTGAAGTATATGATTTAGAAACATACGATCTTCTAAAAAATATAACTCTGCCTGGTAGCGTTGTTGATTTCTGGTATAACCCACTAGATAACTCGGAGGAGCACGTTACTTTTCTTACAGGAGGAGTATCTATGGACTATGATCCAACAACTGGAATGCTCTATACAGCAGTGTATAACCACGATCACATAGAAGTTATTGATACAAGGACTGACACGGCAATCAAAACCATCGATGTAGCTGCGCGTCCATTTACAGTCAAGGTAGACCCAGAAGCGAAAATGCTTCTTGTTGCAAGCCTTGCGGGAAATAGATTATCATTTATCTCCACTGATACAAATGAAGTCATAGGTAGCATGAACACAGGTACTGGTCCATGGGGATTGGATATAGATACATCCACTCATACAGCATATGTCACCCATAGGGGGGTTCATTATATTGCAGCAGTCGACATTGCTACGAGGCAAGTAATTGCAAAAATACCAGTTACGGATGATGCTCAGGCAATAGCTGTTGATTCGGATGAGCACAAAGTATACTTCTCTTTTTTGGACAAGCAAGACATTGTAAAGCTAAACGGTCAAACAAATGAAATTGAAACAGTAATAGAAATGGATGCAGTGCCATGGGACTTAGTCGTAGATCCTCTCACGCACAGAGTATATGCATCCATCAAATTTGCGGACAGTGTTGTCGCAATAGGCCCTCAATCTATATCTACAAGCTTTCCTGTTGTCACATTGAATAATCCAGTAGCTGTTCTTGGAATAATAAGAGCACATGCACAGGATGTCGTTGTTTCAGAACCTGTTTTGGATGTGGCGAGTCTGACAATGTCTATGGGTGTAAGCACTGAGGATGGAGGAGACTTGACACTTGAGCTGCCACGATATATAATAGATTCAGTTCAGGGAAACACCGATACCCAATTCCAAGTCTCAATAGATGGAAACCCTGTGCAATACGAAGAAGGAGAACCCGTTATTTCAGCTGATGATGGCTCTCAGTCTAGACAGATAACTGTATTTGTCCCAGCAGGTTCGATAAGGCTCGACATTCTGGGATCAGAGGTATTGTCTAAATTAGAGCGCTGACTGAACTTTCACGAAGGAAAAAAGGCTACTACGGAGGTAGGTAGAAAGTATTTTCAAATTAGGAGATTCATATGCTTGATATAATATATAATACCTCTCCTCTCTGCTATACAGTTTACCGGCTTTGATATTACCTATTTTTTGTCATTCTCTTTCCATGTACCTTGCTTCTTGATAGTGCTTGCAATATTGACAGAGCCAGGCCAGGTCTCCTTGAGGGCGAGAGAAAAACAGCAAGGTCAGTAATTGTTACTATACCAAGAAGATTGCCTTGGTCATCAATTATTGGAAGCTTGTGTATCTGGTTACCAATCATCTCATTTGCCGCTTCTTCCACCGTCGCACCACGTCCTAATGTTACAAGAGGTCGAGAGGCTAAACCTTCCAATTCTACATTTAGTAGTGGGGGCCTAAGGCCAGCCCACCTCACAATATCGCTATGGGTGACAATCCCAAACGGGCGATCCCCTTTTGTCACTAATACGCTTCCAATCTCTTTTTCGGCCATCAAAGCAGCTGCCTCGCGTACTGTTTTTGAGCAGTCAAGTGACAGAACAATTGGACTCATTATCTTTTCAACTCTGGTTCTGCTCTGCTCTATTATGACTTCCAGAGCATCCTTCTTTATCAAATTATCTACAATTTTTTGAACCTTATTTGCATCCATGCCAACCTGCTGGGCTATTGCCTCAGCTGAAAGGTCAGAATATCGATAGAGGGTAGCTATTTTCCTTCTTTCCTTTTCAATCTGATTGCCTTCCTTAATGCTGGAATTTTCAAGGATAGTAGTATCTGCATCCTCTGACATGCTGAGAATATAGGGTATGTAGCTTATTATTATGTAGAGAGAGTACAGTGCGTGACTGTGCAAACATAAAGGTTAAGCTCACTGTCTTGCACTGTATTCGTATATTATATTAGAAATACCGTTATTGCATCAAATTAATAATAGTAATAATCATGACGAAAAGAGGAGGAGGAGGGGAAGTAGAAGAAAAAGAAGAGGAGTCAGGCCTTAAGCGCAATGTCAATCTCTTCCAAGCTGTGATGTACGGCGTAGGGCTAATTCTCGGCGCAGGGATTTACGTATTGATAGGAGATGTAGCAGGCATAGCCGGCAATGCAATGTGGATCTCTTTTATAGTTGCGGCAGTCATTGCGACTTTTACTGGACTTAGCTATGCTGAGCTGTCTTCGATGTTTCCCAAAAGCGCTGCGGACTATGTATACGTCAAGAATGCTTTTGGAAGCAATACGGCTGCATTCATAGCAGGGTGGCTGATAATATTCGTTGCAATAGTATCTGCAGCTGCAGTAGCAATAGGCTTCTCAGGATATTTCTCAAGCCTTTTTCCACAATTTCATCCTCTGCTTTCGGCTGCAGGGTTGGTTATCATGCTATCTGTAGTAAATTTCGTTGGCATAAGGGAATCGGTATGGTTGAATACCACATTTACTTTTATAGAGCTAGCAGGCCTTGCAATCATAATCCTTGCTGCCATCTTGTTCGGCTCACACCAAATAGACTATTTTGAAATGCCACCGGCAGTAGCAGAAATGTCAATGTCAGCAGGGGCAATAGTCGCTGCATCCAGCCTCATATTCTTTGCATATTATGGATTTGAAAATCTGGCAAATATTTCAGAGGAGACGAAAAATGCAAGCAAAGTCATACCAAAGGCTTTGATAATCTCAATAGCAGTTACAACTGCAGTCTATATTCTTGTTGCCTTGTCTGCCATTACTCTTCTAGGATGGGAAGAACTGTCATCATCAGAAGCACCTCTTGCCTCTGCAGCAGAAAGAGCTTTTGGTAAGATGGGTGTCGTAGTACTTTCAACAATAGCGCTTTTTGCCACATCTAATACCGTTCTCATGATGCTGATTTCGGGCTCAAGAATCATGTATGGAATGTCAAAAGGCAACGCGCTGCCAGCTATGCTTTCAAGGGTGCATTCCATGACAAAGACTCCTTGGATTGCAATCGTAGTCACTATGCTGGTAACAATAGGGGTCGTTTCGTTCTCTCAGGGTAGCATCTCGGCTGTGGCTAATGTTGCGGTATTTGACGTATTCATAGCCTATGCTTTTGTAAATTTCGCCCTGATATGGCTAAGATTTAAAAAGCCAAACCTTGAAAGGCCATTTCAATCCCCTATAAGAATAGGCAGGTTTCCTCTCATCGCCGGTTTAGGGCTGGCAACATCGGTTGCAATGCTATCGCAGTTTGACTATGGGACCATGCTTGCAGGGACCATAGCCACCGCTTCAGGGTTTGTTGCTCATATAGCAGTCGAGAAGTATAAAAAGACCACAAAGCCTTCCGAATCCAGAGAACGTGTGACAGGTGATGATGAGCACTGAACTGGTCACTTGAAGACTTTGTGTATGGTGCAACTGATGGTGCAGTCACGACTTTTGCAGTGGTCGCAGGAGTTGTTGGTGCATCACTTTCACCGTCAATTGTACTTATTTTAGGATTTGCAAACCTTCTTGCCGATGGCTTTTCTATGGCAGTTGGAAATTATCTTGCAGCAAAGACAAGGATTGAATACATTGAGAAGGCGAGAAGAAGAGAGGAATGGGAAATTGATAATTTAGTAGAACAGGAGAAGCAAGAGATCCGCGACATTTATGCAAAAAAGGGTTTCAAAGAGGAGCTGCTGGAAGAAATTGTAAGGATCATTACTTCAAGGCGCAAGGTATGGGTTGATACCATGATGAGAGAAGAGCTAGGCTTAATCGAAGGCAGAACACGGCCAATTGATACCGCTATTACAACTTTTGTAGCATTCAATCTTGTTGGCCTTATCCCCCTGCTGCCTTTTATCGTAATGTTTGTTGCAGGGTTTGCAATAATTGCATCCTTTGATGCCTTTACCTACTCGATAATATTAACCGGCGCAGCATTCTTTTTGATAGGCGGTGTAAAGGGGAGGATGGTGCAAAAACCACTAATTAGATCAGGTTTAGGCACTTTACTAATTGGCGGGATAGCAGCGTCTGTTGCCTTTGTTGTAGGCTATATTCTTAACCTTGTGGTATAACGTTAAAAATTACGTCAAGTATAGAACATCTTGTTTAGCACAGCGAATCCTCCTCCTCTTCTTCTGTGTAAATCTCTTAGTCCAACCTATAGTTGAATGTGCTTGGGCTCTTGATGATGTTTGAAAGGAGCATTGATAATCCTCAGACCATATGTCAATAATAACTCTGTATATATTGTCTTGCCCTCAATTATGCTATTTTAATCGTTTAGTATGTGAGTGACCAAATTCCTGGCAAGTAGCATTTAATTCATCCTGAATTTAATTTGTGTCTCATAGAGAAGATTTTGTCACAAATTCCTTGAACAATTGATAGAGCGTTCTGTAATGTCAATAAAGATTTGATTATTATTATTATTATTATCCTTTTCAATAGCCCCACATATCACAAAATTATTATCAGGCTCTGAAACTGTATGCGGTCCTGTCCTGTTTTATGACGATTAATTTGGGTTGTGTAGAATTCCACAGAGTACCAGGACAGGACCAGCTTTAGACTCTATGAAATTCATTACAGTAAACATGTTTGAATTATTTATGCAGTTTGTCTGCACTGCATTGCAAGAATAGCATACTTATGTTTCTTGACTATGAATACAATCCTTGTTTCTTTTGTTATGTATATGTCATGCGATAT
>JBQGBZ010000052.1:0-1423 GCA_052038215.1 Nitrososphaera sp. | reverse complement strand
GCTTCTGCATAAACCACATTTTGCTTAGGTGGTTCAGCAGATGGTCGCGCAGGTCGCGCAGGTTGTCGTAATGGTGGCGATAATGGTCTAGGCAAACGCATAATGAATTGATCTAGCGTTTGCAAAGGGGTCATGCGCGGTTTAGATGGCGTAAATGGATTACCTGGACCCATACCATAAAGATTAGCCATCCTTAATTGTTCGATGAAACTCATTTTAGTGTCCTATCCATAAACCGGCTGACCATAATTCTGACCATAATACGGATAATGACTCATGTATTGACTAATTAGATTGTTAGAGGCAGCAGCATTTTGTGCTTGTGCCTGCTGATTAAGTTGAGCAGCCTGTGATAATTGTTGACCAAATTCATTAACTAAAGCAGGAGTAGTTCCATATAGAGAAGTCATTCCTTGTAGTGCTTGTAATTGCTGATTTGAAGGAGCTGTAACTAAGCCTTGTAATTGACCTAATATTCCAGCTCTTAATCTATCCCAATCTGATCTATTAGCTGCATTAGCCAAAGCTACTTGATTAGCTGCCTGCGCGTTTTGTTGTTCAAATTGTGCCTGTAAAGCATTTTCTGCTTGAGCTAAATTAGCAAATTGAGGAACAGCGGCTTGTCTACCTGCTGCTACTCTTTCTGCTATTCCTGCATTTACATCAGTAAGTGCACCTGCCATTCTATCTGATTGTTCACGCGCCATTCTAGTAGTAGCCGCAGCAAAATTAGGTGAATAACCACCTTGAATCGCACGATTACGATTCAATTCGCGCATGGCATTAGCATATGCAGTTCTAACAGGTGATACACCACGCGCGCGAAGGTCAGCTAATTCATCAGCAGTATATCCACCAGTTTCAGACAAATCACGTAATCTATTGAATCCTTCACCAATTTCAGCAGTTCGGCTATATTGCGCCTGTTGAGCAGTAACAGGAGTATATCCAGGTCCAGATAGCATACTTAAATATCTATTTCGTAAATTCTGGAAATCAGGATTGGAAGCAATTCCACCTGCTCCCATAATTCCCTGATAACCTTGCATTATGTTACTATAATCTTCTGCCTGTTGTTGTAAAGCAGGAGAATATGCTTGTTGAGCAGATAATTGAGGTGCTCCTGATTGATAGCCAAATACGTTTCTATTAGGTATGGCACCACCATATGCATTATACCTAGTATTCTGTGGCCTGTATCTACTAAGGTAGCTAGTTCCAGTACCACTACTGTAGGTATTTGGATACTGGGGCAGCATTTGAATGTTGCCCGATGGTGTAGTAGGTACAAGGGCCATTGTAATTATCCTTACTATGTTACCGTAACAATGTGATAGGCAACAGTACAATTACCAGTTGCCGAACCAGCACCACTGGGGTCCGCACTTCCTTTTAAATTAAGAGCTTTGTTTCTAGGATCGTA
>JBQGBZ010000051.1:0-4203 GCA_052038215.1 Nitrososphaera sp. | reverse complement strand
CTGGAGCATCTTTTTCAGCTCTGCAAGTTCTCGGATGAGCGCTTCTTGAGTGAAAAGGTTTTGCTGGGCAATAGTAGTGATCCAAGCTTTTTCTACTTTTTTAGTAACGCTGAATACGTCCTGCCAAAGGTATGGAGCATTATCGAGGAATTGTTTGATAGCAGGTAATGTACTCTCATCACCTCTCATGGCTTGCTGTACTAAAGATTCAATATCTTCAATTAATAGTTTTTTCTGTTCTTGTGTTTGTGGTAACATGAAAGTGTCTCCTGTACATGTCATAATTTGTTGACGTTGTTTCCTCCACTCGCCTCTGTGGTGTTGATGATAGCCACCGAGAAGTAAATGGGCGTTCGTAATGGTTCTGGTCATATCCCTCACTGAATTTGTCTGTTGATCAAGAGCCTGTATCTCCTTTCTCATGGCTCTTTCTTGTTCTATCGCTTCCTGTTTTCGTAGATCTTCTTCATAAGCGAGCTGTGCTGTACGTCCTGTTCCATAATAGATTTTTCTAACGTGTCCATTCACACGTCTGCTTCGATAATACACATTTTTTGATCCTCTTTTTTCCCAAGCCATGGTAAATTTGAGTGTCCTCCCTATGATAGATTTTGTTTGTCCTACATGATGTGTAATGCCCCTCTCTATGACACCTGGCTCTGGTTAAATTTCTAGAACAAGGTGTCACAGGAGCATTACTTATTGTTTGTCCTTCTTGTCACGCGATACACATGTATACGCATCAAGCTGCTAGAGAAATATTCACCACATCCGCTCGTATGAGCTTCCTTATACGACACACGCTATTCACGTCTTCCAAGATCGAAAGCTCAAGATAAATTTGGAAGAGAGATGGCTTCGGACCATGATGTCCACGTCGCAGACTGGTATAATGGAAACCAGAATACATCAGATCCATCGTTGCCAGGATATCAGGAACACTGTGAGACTTACACTGTAAGAGACAAGCCAGCTCTGTTGACTCGAATATTATTCCAGGATAGAGCAAATCTCTCTTGTGACGCCCTACCAGCATCCGCAATCGATCATCTCGTCGGATGATATAATCTAAGCGACGAGCACGATTGACGCT
The DNA here is from genome assembly GCA_052038215.1 of Nitrososphaera sp. Lineage (GTDB taxonomy): Archaea > Thermoproteota > Nitrososphaeria > Nitrososphaerales > Nitrososphaeraceae > Nitrososphaera. Next base: position 3,110 of record JBQGBZ010000051.1, on the reverse strand, counting down.
GGGAGAGACTGCCTCTAAGTGTTCGGGGCAAATACAACAGGGATTGTGGCAGGTATGATCAACTTCATAACCCGCTGGAATTGGTCCCCAGCGTAATTCACACATCTTACGGTGAACGAGAACGGTTTTACCTTGATAACTTATAGTGGCATAACCACCCTTGGTCCGTGAGGCATTCCACTCCCAACAATCTGTCTTCTCATTGATATCAAAACGTTCATAGATTCGTTCGTATAGTGGATCACAAAATGAAAATTCCATAGTAACATTCCTTCTTCAGTTACATTGATACGCCCTCCTCATACAAGATAGATACAGTGCTATTTGCATCGGTAGCTCACGCTAATTTGTATTAAAGGGTCAGGTGTCTTTTCTCAGATCTCTTATCGTTGTAATAAGAGAGTAGAATTTCTGGTCGTTTTCTAACTTTGGGGCATTGTTCTTTACATGGCAACCTCCTTTTGTTACAAGATTGATATACTTTACCTGTTGCTAGGCTGAAAGAAGCAACATAATCACAATTCATTATAGTATATAATATACTATAAAAGGATACAAATGTCAAGTCTAAAATGCTTGATAAACAGAAAATTATCACTCAATAGTAGAAAATGACAGTAGATCTTTATAGAAGATCCAAAGGAAATGGAGCATTGAGAATAAAGGGGGACTTTGGAAGTCTTGCTGTAAATTACACTACAATTGTAAGATCTGTAGGAGGTAATTTTTCTACAAGCTATATATCTACTATTAAAATGTCATGCCCATAACTTCTTTAATATCAATATAGGTTTGCTCCGTTCCCTATATATATAAGAAGAAAACGGAGCATACTGGATTTGCTCCATTCCCTATATATATAAGAAGAGAACGGAGCATACTTAGGAAACTATTTGAGAAAATTTGCTGAGACAATAATAAGTAAATACTTTCATACGCTTAATTATCATGAATATTCAATCAAAACTCTATAACCCTCGCTTCGCTCGGGACGGAGAAGGAAAAAAAAGAAAAAGTTATTAGTATTAAAACTATCAATTTTACTATCTCTTTTTTCTTTCTTCCGTCCTCTCCGAAGGAGAGGTTACTTATTTTTCCTTTCCCTATACTTCTCATCTTCAGTACTGAATTATCTTATGATCTTTATTAAAGATAGATATCACTTCTGATTTATTACAGAGAATGTGGATCTTCAACATAATAGATATATTCGTCTCCTTCTTTCACCTTGATATGGTACTGCAAATCAGGAAAATTCTTTAACAAAGTTCTTAATGCTCTCCATACCTTTTCTACATATCGAGCTGTATACTGGCTTGCAAAACTTGGGACGTGGATCTGTTTATTGATGCGCAATTCTTCCAGCAACTTACGTTGGGTCTGTTTCTTCCGACCTTGTAAGAATCGCTCATAGCCATCTATATTCAATGGACTAGAGGTATAGAATAAGGGAGAAAGCGTATCAATCTCTTTTTCTAACAACTCAATTAGGTTTGTGTCACCCAAAATCGCAAGATGAATTTTCTCCCCGTTCCGTTTTCTGATCCGTGTCCGATACAGTTCTTGAATCCAATGGGCTACGGCATGTTGATCGGGAGCATAGGTCTCGTAGAGCTGGCTGGCAAGCGTGTTAAACTCGACGGGTGTCCGAAATCCCCCGAGGAGAATGGCAGAATTGGTATCGAGAAATTGATTACTTCCACGGGTGGCGCCATAGTTGTGCACCTTGATGCCGAACATGCTTGTGAGTATCTCTGGCAGCACTTCGTGATCATTGACGAGGTGCTTATACGTGACCACATGGGGATTGCCAAAGCCAGGGTGCTGGAGAACTGATGGCAGCCACCGTTCAACCTGTTCAAGAAAGAATGCTTTATATTTGCTGAGAGCCGTTTTGCTCTGAGTGCCAATACCCAAATAGAGTCGCTGCATCAAGGCAATATCGTGATAATTCCATCGCCCTGGACGTATGATCATATAGTCGTTATACAGATAATTGGTCAGATGGGCGGTGGCATCTAACACCAAGATCTGCGGTACCATGGCAAACCAGGATACATGAGGTGCCATTGGAATGAGGACATCTACGTCATGACGCTGGAGACAAAACTTCCCACGCAGGAGTTGCTGAATGAGCAGGTAATAGGCGTGGCGTCGAAGACGGACGGCACGAGTCGCCCCTTTCTTCCCTCGCCCATTCAAATTTGGCAGGGTATCCATCCAGGATGCATAGCGGATACCGACCTCAGCAAAAGGCACCTTGGCATGCGCTGTAATCAGGGGCTTGATCGTGCTGATCCGCGTCTCCATCTCTTCGACGGACACGTACCGAAGATCCTGCCAACGTAAGCCCATGTCCATCAGTAAACCTTGCACGAAGAGTCGTGGGACACGCAGGATCTGTAACGGCACGACGGCTTCATCACAAATCAAGAGCTGCCGAGGGAATGGCGCTCCCTGCTCTGCAAAGAAGACATACTCATCAGGGCTGTAGCTCATCATACGCGCATGGGTGACAAGAGCGATAGGCTTCTGCTCGCCCTCCTGCTCTAACCGCTCAACGTCCTTTGAATCCCCATGATAGACGCCAATGACGTCAGGGTCGATCCCATGGTGCTCCACGAGCAGTTGCTTCATGCTATCGAGCTGGGCTTTCCGTTCCGCCACATAGAGAATGCCCTCCTGCCACTGCTCGGCAATGAACGCTGCTACCCCACGGGTTTTGCCATAGCCACAGGGGGCAGCAACAACGGCTTTGGGACTGCATGCCAGGACTCTGCGGAAGTACGCCGCATCGAGTGGCTGCTCGGGTAAACTGAGGGTCTCGACTGTCTCTGTCACTGTTGCAGCATCTCCATAAGCTGCTCATTCCAGTCGCAACTGTGTGGCGTATCAGGAAAGCGAACGCGTACCACTCCTGTGCCACGACAGGCGGTGTACAGATCTTTCATAGCCTTCATACCAGCCTCATCAGCGTCGAGCGCTAGGATAATCTGCTCCACGCCATACTCGATCCATGTCGGGAAGGCGTCCATCACCTTGGAAACATTGCTGACCGAATTAAGTGTGATGTAGATATCTGGCGCATAGTGGAACAGCTGAGCATAGCT
>JBQGBZ010000050.1:0-2579 GCA_052038215.1 Nitrososphaera sp. | reverse complement strand
GGGACTTATGGATGGAACCATTCTTGCATACGAGATGAACGGGGTTCCATTACCAGCAGAGCATGGCTTCCCCCTAAGGGCAATTGTTCCAGGATTATATGGAATGATGAATGCAAAATGGATAACTGAAATCGAACTAGTCGATAGGGTCTATGAGGGCTTTTGGCAAAGAAGAGGTTGGGCAAACAATGCTAAATATCAAACACATTCAAAGATTGTCTTCCCGGGAGATGCATTAAGGAACAGATTTGAAGAGCTGTCCGCAAACACTTCGACCATAGGAAGCAAAAGCCCAATAGCAGGAGTAGCATTTGCTGGCGACAGGGGAATATTCAGGGTAGAAGTCAGCATAGACGGCGGAAACACTTGGCAAAGTGCGAATATCAAAGATCCTCTTTCGAATAATTGTTGGGTACTTTGGGCTCTAGATTGGATTCCTCAAAATAAAGGAAAATACAACATAGTTGTAAGAGCAACAGATAAAGCTGGGAACTTGCAAACTGCAGAAATTCGAGATATTTATCCGAATGGATCAACAGGTTATCATGCGGTGGAGGAAACTGTGTCGTGATTACCTAGATTTCATCAAGAAGTCCTCTCTTTTATGTTCAGGATAACAAGAATTTTATCGTAAGGTTAAGCCCGGCTACTCCAACTATTGCCCCAACTATTATCCGCATTTTATCATGATCGAACTTGAATGCACCTAACCTCGATCCAATCAGTCCCCCGGCAAGGACTACTAAGGCCAGAGGTAGCAAGATTGCATAGTCAATAGGTTTGCTTACAGACTGTCCAAGAAATCCCGCAAGGGAGTTTGCTACTATAAAGAGACTGGAGGTTGCTGCAGCGCGCTTTGGATCGGCCATTCCTGTCAGTATGATTAATGGAGATAGCCAGATACCACCTCCTATTCCCACAAGCCCCGCAACCACTCCTATGATAGCTCCCGCTAGAATGCCAATTAGCAGTGCCACTTTTGGTGTCTTCCAAAGCCGCGATTCCTTTCCATTATCTTTAGTTTCTTGCAATACTCTAAACTTGCCCTTTATTCCTGAGAGAAGTAAAGCCCCTGATGCTGCAAACAAGGCTAATACAAAGACTAAAGCTAGACTTTCTTCTGGAAGGGCAATAGTTCCCGCTAGAAAAGCAAATGGTACAGATGACATAAAAGGTAGCGAGAACTTCAAAGAAAGATGGTTAGCTTTTGCGAAGGTTATCATTGCCATGCCAGCCACTATTATGTTGAGTATCTGAGCAACAGGAGGAACAGCAAATAGACTTATGCCAAGAAGCACAAGAATCGCAATATAGCTGCTGCCACCGCCAAAACCGACACTTGAATAAATGAAACTTATCCCAAAGAAGAGGGGTAATATAAAAACAAGGGTAATATCATTGGCTATGTCCATGACCTCCTATCATTCTCGGCCCATGCAGTATGCCGGGAATTAGTGCATCTAATGACTCGGATACTGCCTTGACACTACCGGGGAGATTCACAATGATTGTCTTGCCCCTAACTCCAGCTACCCCTCGAGATAGCATCGACATAGGTGTCCTTTTTTGACCATACGTCCGCAGCGCCTCAGAGATTCCTGTTACTTCTTTTTCTATGACGTTCCTTGTTGCTTCAGGAGTAGTGTCGCGGGGTCCAAGACCTGTACCTCCACATGTCAATGCTAGATCTACTTTCAGAGTATCACAAGCGTTTATCAATGATGACTCAATTTTGCCCAAGTCATCGGATACGACTCGGTAATCTAATACTTCAAATCCGTCACTCTTTAGCCTTTCAATGGCGAGTTTGCCGGATCTGTCATGTCGCTTCTTTCTTGATACTGAGTCACTAACAACTATTACAGCTGCCTTCAGTGACTTGTCGTAATTTTCATAAAAGCCCTTCATTCCTCCGCTCTTTGCCAAAAGCTTGACAGATTCTATGACCAACGTTTCATCTACTGGCTTTAACATATCATAGATAGTGAGCGCTGCGATGGATGCTCCAGTCAAAGATTCCATCTCAACCCCCGTCTTCCATGTGGTTTTTACATGCACTTGTACCTCTATTGAATCAGTCTTAAAAGAAACATCTACTTTGATATGATCAATTGGTATAGGATGACAATAAGGGAGCAGATCCCAAGTGCGCTTCGCCCCCATTGTTGCAGAGATTCTGGCAGCATCTTCTATGTTGCCCTTTGGAGACTTTCCTTGTTTGATTAAATCGATGGTTTTAGGACTTGCTTTTATGATTGCCTGCGCGACTGCGGCTCTGAGAGTTTCTGCCTTATCTCCAACATCGAACATCCCCCCCATGTGTAGTCCTCAACCGCCGCCCATTGAGATACCCTTTGCCCATCTTGCTTCTTTGCCATTGTTTATTACCTCCCTCTTCCAGATTGGAACCTCTGTTTTTATCTGGTCGATAGCATATCTTGCTGCTTCAAATGCTTCAGCTCTATGCTCAGAGGACACGGCTATAGCAACACTGACTTCTCCTATCTTTAGATTGCCGATTCTATGCACAGCAGCAAATTTTTTCAGATTCCAACGCTTGATGGCCTCTGCTTGAATTT
>JBQGBZ010000049.1:0-1397 GCA_052038215.1 Nitrososphaera sp. | reverse complement strand
GCAACTCGTCTAAAGTAGTTACAATTTCATTGTTTGACATTAAGGGTTCAGGAAATCCTGCATCTGTTAATGGTGTGGGACAGCCATATCCGCCCTCAATACCCTTTCTAACAACACCCTCCGATATTTGAACAGTAGAGTTATCAGCAGCAGCACCTGCCTCGCCTGTTGGCGTGCATGTAAATGTTAAATCTACAGGAGTGTCATTGATTGTTCCAAATACTCGGTATGTTAGTGTTGTTGCAACAGTAGGATAAAATGGTGCTTCATAAGCTCCAGGTTCTCCAAACGCTGGCTCAATCTGCAATGTTCTCGTGTTGTTGCCAGCAGCAAGTTCAACTTGAACTGTTTCTTCCAACCCTTCTACTGGAGCTGCCCCTTCTGCACTTGAATTCATTGGGTTATTTGGGTCTGCTCTTAATACTCGGAGGTCAACTCCACTTTTATCGTCTACAAAGATTGGTTCGTTTAGTGAGCCTATAACAATGAGGTAGTCCTGATCGCCTATCGTATACAGCTGGCGTTCATGGGCAAAAGCTTGTGGTATTGACACTGATACAAGAGATACCAGTGCAGTCAGAGCTAAAGCTCCAATCAAAGTCGATATCTTAGAATTTTTTTGCATACCTAATAGCAGCAATTTATCAAAGTACGCCTCTTTAAGGATGTGGTTCATTCGCCGAATGAACTAGGCAGCAAGAGAGGACGAATAATTTGCGTATCTGAACTATGTGTCTCTCTTCTTGTTCAAAATACCATAAAATATTAGAAATTATATCCAGCCTGGGTGGCAAACGAGAAGGAAGAAAGGGAATTCAATCTTCGATAATTGAACCACAACTATTATTATCCGACTCCCCTTGTGAGCAGATTATGAAAGTAACCCAACGTATGTCTCCGCTAGGAATGCTTGCTTTTGCAGTAGTAGCAGTAGGAGTGCTCGCTTTTATTACAGGGGCTCCACTAGCATCGCTAACCCCCGCATTAGCACAAGAGACAACAAATGCAACGACGACAGATACAACTACTACTACAGCCAATGCCACATCTCCGGAAACAGAAGCCACACCTGAAGGCGGAGGAGCCGAGACCACCCCCTCTATGACGGAAGAACATGAGCATACATCAAATGAAACCGCCACAGAAGGAACAACCACAGTAAGGGATTCAGTGTTTGCATTACTTGCAGACCAGACAATTCCAGCTGGTAGTTATATCCATTTTTACGACACCACACCATACTCCATTAAAAATGGTCATGTAGCTGCAAAAATCCCATGCGATGATGAGTCGGCACCTGAGCTTAACATATTAGTTGGAGCAGCCCCAGAATTGACACCCGTACCTCTTGAACTAGTTGCTAATCTTTCCGCACCAGGCGAGCTATGCCTTTACCA
>JBQGBZ010000048.1:0-1036 GCA_052038215.1 Nitrososphaera sp. | reverse complement strand
GAGAATGATTGTAGGAGGAAGGAAAGTTCTACTAACCATTAACTTGAGATCAAGTAAAGGTGAATGCACCTTCTTTTCAATGAAGATAAAGGCAGCAAGCGATACCGCTGATGCGGCAAAAAGGCCGACAACCTGATATCCTGTGCCGTGGCTGCTAATGCTTTCTAGTAACGAAATGCCGGCCAAAAACGAAACTATTGTGGCTGCAAGGAGAAGTGCACCTTTTATGTCAATTGTCCGATCATTAGATGTATTGCTGCCACTGTTTGCCTCGATTGCCTCAGGACTCCTAACATGCACGAATCTGACTATTATGAGCCAAAGTGCGATTGCGACTGGTAATATTGCCAGGAATGTAGCTTGCCAGCCATAGTTTTGGATTATGGCTGCACCACCCACCAAACCGACAACGGCACCTCCAGAAAATGTAGAGCTGAATATAGTCTGGCCTATTGCGAGCCGTTTCTCAGGAAGCACTTCTCTTATGATTCCAAAAGCAATAGGGAACATTGCCATCCCAACACCCTGTGCCACTCTAGCTGCGAGCATGAATTCGATATTTGTCGCGAATCGTCCTGCCAGAATACCTACTGCATAAATCGCCATAACTATGAGCAGTATCTTTTTCTTGCCATAGATGTCGGAAAGCTTGCCTCCTATAGGCGTCATGACCGCTGCAGATATGATGTAGGCCGAGAGTAGCCAAGAAGAGGTGCTATATGAAATATTAAAAGTGTGAATGAAATCCGGAATAGCTGGCAGTATCATTGTCTCATCAAACATGACTATAAGACCCAAACAACTCAAGATGATGAGAGTTTTCCATCCAGAACGATCCGTATCTTGCTTTTCTATGCTAGTCAATTGATCATCAACAGCCTATTTTGAGTGAGTGTGAAATTCCATGATAGAATGCAGAGCCTTGTGAATCATAAAATCCATAGAACCTATTGTTAAATATTGGAGCTAATAAACCCAATAGTATTCCTTTACTCACCAGGTTAGCATGATCATTCAAGCTAAGTGTTATCTTACT
>JBQGBZ010000047.1:0-16794 GCA_052038215.1 Nitrososphaera sp. | reverse complement strand
CTTCCTATTTTGGCTCGACATCATTTTCTAACCCTTTATCACTTTGACAAGCAACTGGATGAGTGTTGCGAGAGATAGTACATGTATGATCCTAGTTCAAAAGATTCCGGTCTACTCTTAGACAATCCATAAGCAACCTAGACGCACATAAAACATTTTATTATCAAAGCGATAGTCTATTGCTTACATGGTCCCTTCAATAGCTGCACGACAGAAATAGAACAATTCAAATAGCGTTTCGATCCATAGCAGGTTAGTAAGATAAGTTGCAGTCCACTAAGCAATGCGCTCTATGCGCTACCACACTTCCCATAGAGAGCGAGATCAGCATTTGCAACGAATGTATCAAATGTGCCGATTGCTGTGTGGGCCTAGAAAAGTTGAAGGAATAGATCGTTACTCCACCATTTTCAGTGTGTCAGTTGTTGTCACAATTCCGATTACATTGCCTTTCTGGCTAACTAAAATACACTTAGCAAATCTTACAAGTGGAATAAGTGCTTTGGCTGGAGTCGACACGTCAACTATCGGAGGCGGCGGCTCCATGGCTTGGAAAACCTGCATATTCTTAACATCCTTTTCATCTTTTTCCAGCATCACTTTGGCCAGCCCGTCCTCTGTCAATATACCCACAACTTTGGAAGAGTCAAATACCGGGATCTGGCTTATCGAATTGTCGCGCATAACATCTATTGCTTTATGAAGTTTTTCGTCCTTTTGTACAGAAATTGGACCATGGCTGCAAATATCTCCTGCCTTCATAGAGGTACGCCCTTCAAGAGAGCTCAAGACTTCAAAGATCTTGCGAGCAGTTTCATAACTCGGTTTGCATCTTCCTGATTCGATTTGGTTTATCATTGAGGTGCTGATTCCAGTCAAGGCGGCTAATCTTCTTTGGGTTATTCCAAGTCGCATTCTAGCCTGCCTGATATACTCGAGCCTAGGTAGCATGTTTGCCGACCCTAATTTTCAATTCCGCCCTTATAAGCTACCCGAGAAATTGAAGCCTTATATTATGTACGGACAAATTTTTCATGTTACGATAATCAATGGCGAATGATGGTAACAGCAAGTGGGATTCAGTAAAGCGATATAAACTGACAAAGATGATAAATGAACTGTCAAGTATATCAGGACATGGAACCGAACTAGTCACAGTATACATTCCCCCGCGTAGACCAGTGTTTGATGTTATTTCTCAACTTCGAAATGAAGCGGGCACAGCTTCTAATATCAAGTCAGACCTTACCAGAACCCATGTGCAGGACGCGCTTAGCAGAACCATAGAGCAACTGAAATTGTTCAAGGAAACACCTGAGAATGGGCTTATAATTTTCTGTGGTGCAATTCCAAACGAAAAAGGTATTGGCAAAGAAAAGATTGAGATATATCCTGTACTACCACCAAAGCCTGTCCAAATCAGCCTCTACAGGTGCGACGATCACTTTTGGACCGACCACCTCAAGGAAATGATGAAAGACGATAAGGTAATTGGCATATTATCTATAGACACCCAGGAAACTGGGATTGGTATACTTACTGGCGATCGGTGGGAAGTTATTGACTCGCTTACATCCGGCGTAGCTGGCAAACACCGTCAAGGGGGTCAGTCAGCAAGAAGATTCGAACGGTTAAGGGAAAATGAGTTGAATGAATACTATCGCAGAGTGGCAGACCATGTAAAGCAGGTTTTTATAGATCAGTATTATGTAAAGGGCACAATTGTAGGAGGCCCGGGGCCAACAAAAGAGAATTTTCTCAAAGAGGAGTACCTTGACTACCGATTGCAAAATAGCATTTTAGCGACCCTTGATACCTCTTATTCCGGCGAAGAAGGTGTGCGCGAGCTGATAGAAAAGGCGCAAAAAGAGGGTATTTTACAGGAGTTTCGTGTAATGGAAGAAAAACAGCTTATCAAAAGATTTATGGCCGAAGTGCATTCTGGACGCGGCCTAGGAATATACGGTATTCATGATGTAGTAAAAGCGTTGGAAAGCGGCATCGCGGATCTGGTTTTGGTAACTGATGATATCACGTATGTCAAACTGGAGATTCGATGCAAGGCCTGTAGGAATACTCAAACGATAATGATAGATAGACCTCAACTGATCAGTACAAGACAAGAGTGGCTTTCAAAGCAGTGTCCAGTATGCTCTAGTACAGACCTCGAACTTGTAGACAAAGACATAGTCGACTACCTTAATGAACTTGCTATAAAGACAGGATGTAGGCTAGAGGTCATTTCTGGCAAAACAGAAGAAGGAGCGCAACTTGCCAGCCTAGGTAAAATAGGCGCTGTACTACGGTACAAACCTATGTAGTCTCACACGAGCATTCTGATAAGTCCTTAAAGCAACCGCTGCAGACCACAAACGTGTTGCAACCTGCAGGTGTGCATGCTTCAAATGATCTGGAATCTCTACCGCAACTGCATTTTTGCATTGATTGTTTTGCGTTAGGGAAGGATATGTGCGTATTGCAGAAGCTCAAGGACTATGTTTAATGCTATGGATTTTAAGATTTAGTATTGTTACGAGAAACAAGATGTAACAAGATTGGCTTGGAAAATACTATTATACATATGGGGCTAAACTATCACCCACTCTCCACAAGGATGGCACGTTTAGGTAGGTTATTTTGTATACGCTGCAAAGTATCAAGAAGGCGTTCTCCTACCCGCACACTAATCTGGCATCCAACACTCTGATTTGTGTCATTCTCTAATTCTGTGATTTTCTTACCATTGATGGTCATTAATTAAACTCACATCACAACTATGTTCAGGCAAATTGGGAATATTAAGCAATTTAATATAACAAGTAGGTACCTTGACAAGTATTAAATAAAGGCCTAGAAGTATGTCCTGATGAAGTATGCCTGCTCAAATGAAGGTTCATCCATCATTTTTTAAAGAATTCGCTACTAAAACTTGGGTCTCTCCGACGGAGATTATAAAGGAACTCGTCGAGAATGCATTTGATGAGGACGCGACTAAGGTTCTTATCACAGTGCTGAGTAACGGCTCGATTGCTATTGAAGATGACGCAGGAATGGATCAAAATGGAATGGAAAAATTCCTACTATTGGGTTCACCCCACAAGAGAACTGAATCCATTTCGCCCAAATTAAAGAGAATTAGAACAGGAAGATATGGAACAGGAAGACTATCATTTTTGACATCATTTGAGAGCATGAGATTACGCACTCGTCGCCGGAATTTCACGAAAGCGCTCGCGATCAATGCTGATGTGCTTGAACGGTTGTATACTGGTAATGCTAAGCTTGATGACCTAAAGGAGCCTCCACTTAAGCGAGACGGAACAGAATTTCTCATGACCGGGGCCAAAACTCAGCTGGACACATTCAAGATAATCAAAGAGATTCGAAAACTCGCAATTATAAGACAACCATTATTCGAGGTCTATATCAAAACGGCAGAGAGATTCAAAGAATGGCAGTTTGATGGGGCTCAGATAGTAAAAGCCCCAGAGATACAAGGTCATAGGATACCTGTCAACCTTGAAAATGGCAAAATAACTGGAGAAATCATTATTGCAAGGAGACCACTATCAGAAGATGAGCGAGGAATAGCTGTCATGGTAGGAAACCATGTTGTGGTGCGCAGCAGTTTTGGCTTTGATACAAAGCTGAATCGAGTAACTGGGTTTGTCAGATGTGATAGTCTCACGACCAGGTTTGCTGACAAATCTGCAATAATTGAAGATATTGAATATTCGAAGTTTAATCAGATGATGAAAACATTTGTAATTGATAGGGTTATTCCCGGGCTGACAGAATACGAAGATGTATTAATAACTCGGGAGGAATCTCGGATCTATCGTGAAATTGACAAGATACTCGGACAAGCCATGATTGAGAATCTCGAACTTGAAGAGGAAGTGCAAGGGTATGAGCTCGTCCAAATAAAAGAAAGAGTGAAGGGTACTATTAGTGCGAAGGACGAAGAAGAAGAAGTGAAGCATCGACAGACGGCCCACACTAGCAACAAAGACGACATTGCTGAATATGAACAGGTTGAACAGTCCCCTACTGGGAGTGCGTCAATCTCTAAGACAGGAACAACATCGTTACGTACGGTCACAGAACCAAATGTACCTACCAGCCTGTCTAATCCAGGATCGGAAGGCTTGGTTGCGGAGGTAATCAACGACGCACAGGGCACCGCCGATGAAATGATTAAAACAAAAAATGTACGTAAACCAATAGTCAAGAAGACCTTTGCTCTCAAAAGAATAGGATACAAAGTGATCCCCTATGAAGATGAGAGTGATTCTCGTTACAGCTTTATCACTGAGAATATTGTTTTCGTAAATAAGGCCAATCTGACCTACAGGGCAGAAGCGGCAAGAGGAGACGAGTTCCTTATGAGACATGTCATAAGCATTGTCGCTGAAGCAGTCGCGCAGACTAAACATCCAGAAGGGAAGGAGGCACTTGAATTACAGAACAGGCTTGTGGCTGAGGCCATCAGGATACATGACACCAATGTAACAAAGCGTTAGAGAATCAAAATCATTAATTGCTTTGGCATTTTTTTCGCTCAACCAATAGAAACGACTAAATCTAACTTGGACAGCGATGTACATCACATATGGCGTTTGCAGAATTCATGCCGGGGGCTACGGTAGTAGGGATATCCTATAATGATGGCGTTATTTTGGCAGCAGACAAAAGAGTTTCGTTTGGGAACTTTGTAGTGAACAAGAATATTAAAAAGACATTCTCGGTAACGGATCACGTTGGAGCGGCATGCGCTGGCATGGTCGCTGACATGCAAGTACTTGTAAGGCAGGTGGAGGCATTGGCCAAAATACGCAAGTTGGAGACACGGCGTGAGGTTGCTCCAAACTCGGTCGCAAAGCTAATGTCCGTTATTATGTTTGAGAGAAGATATTTTCCACTGTTGACTCAGGTCATTGTGGGAGGTATCAACGAAAAACCTGAAATATATACCTTAGATCCACTCGGCTCGGTACTCCCTGATGATTATGCTGCAGTAGGCACAGGAGCAGAAGGTGCACTCGGCATCATGGATGCGGAATTTAAGCCAAATATGTCAGAAGAGTCAGTTAAAGAATTGGCATCCAGAGCTATCAGGTCTGCGACCCAGCGTGATGCTGCAAGTGGAGATGGGATTGACATATTGTATATAACGAAAACTGGGTACAGGGAAGAAACAATAAGACCTTCCTAATCTCTTATATTTTCTTGTAGGCTTCCCAGATTTTGTCGCTAACATAGTGAACTGTATCTATAATGTAGCCTTTGACCATTCCTTTTGCCGTTTCGCTGTCTTCAAGAGCAAGGCCTACAGCAAGCGCTCTCCCATGGGTCTGGTCTCTCACTGCTACAATTTCTCCTTTTTTGAATGAGTCGAAATCTACTATACCAGGTCGCATCACCTTGGCACCATTGCAAACAAATTTTACAGCGCCTATGTCTATTGTCACAGAAGGAAAGCGGTTCAAGTTCTCCTGCTCGCCAAGGAATGGTACTATTGAGCCGCCTACTTGCGCTGCTATGATCTTGTCAGCCCTCAACAGCCACTTATCTTGCTCAATCTCGTATACCTTGATATTCTTAACTTTTGGAATAAGGTCATGCGGCCATGCGGAAGTTAATCTATCGAAAAGTTTTGCTGTTTCACTCTTTGATAGTACGAATATCTTCAGGGAGATCGCTATTGTGATAGACACACGATAATTAATCTGTTACACAGTCGCTCAGAACATCATATCAGCGTCATAGAGCCTAGTTCACAAGATAATTCCCCTATTCCGCATATACTGGCTAAAACCCTTCCCACTTATCAAATGTCTATAAGCAATATTGAAGAATTTTTTACGGTTGAATCTGCCTTATGGATTAGTATGGGTTATTTCCTGCCAGCATTCTAAGCAGTATTCTCCATTTATCTGGAATATTTCTGCGAGCTTGAGCTGACAATGTACGCATTGGAAGGACTCGGAGTCTGTAATTCCTTTTAATTTTCTAGCAGTTTTGTTGAAAATCTGCATATCTGATTTATAGAAATTACTAGCTCATTTGCAATATTTATACGTTATTTTGGGGGTACAGACGATCCCGCTCCATGTTGTGTAAAAAGAAGGGATCAACCTCGTGAGCAGCTAAAGACAGCGAGTGTATCGAGGATTTATTTAGTTGTACGCTTACCTCAGGTCTATTACCATTTTGTCTAGGACCTAATGTCCGATCTGCTTTGTATATAGAAAAAGTATTTAGCTAAATGTAGCATCTCTTATTTCTATAAGATCTCTTAAAATGGCGCTTGCTGTCTCCATGCCGCCTGCTCCTCTGCCTATAATTGTCTGTTGTCCAGAATGCTCGGAAGAAAATGTAACGGCATTCAACGTGCCGTTAACGCATGCTGGATCCGTCTTTGCAACTTCTGTAGGAGCGACGTCAAGACGTCTATGATCACATACTGCCAATAATTTGATTGCGTTACCCCTTTCCGCTGCTTTCTTGACATCTGGCAAGCGTACATCCATTATTCCAGTGCGATTGACATCCTTCATAGTTACTTTCATTCCCATAACCCAGTTAGCCATAATAACCAATTTTGCGGCCGCATCAAACCCGTCCACATCGAGCGTTGGATTGGCTTCTGCGTAGCCTTTTTCTTTGGCATCCTCCATTGCTGCGTCATATGTCCGTCCTTCCTCCATCTTGCTCAAAATATAATTTGTTGTACCATTCAGAATGCCGTGAAATGAAATTATCCTGTCTCCCTTTAGACAGCGCTTAGCAAACTCCAAGATGGGAGTTCCTCCGCCCACTGTGCCACTGAATCGTAACATGACGCCATTATAATTAGCAAGCTCGATAAGTGAGGGAAAGGCAAGTGCTAGTGGTCCTTTATTAACACAGATCACATTCTTATCGCTTCTCATTGCAGTTGTTATGTGCGAGGTTGCAGGCTCTGCCTCATTCAAATTTGTGGGGGTGCATTCAAGCATCACCTCCGCATCCACATTTTCAATAACTTGAAGAGGATCAAATTTGGTGCTAGCCTTCTCGTAAGCACCGACTGTTCCTTTAGTTTTCTTTGCTTCAAGAAGCTTCTTGACATCAAGCCCCCCAGGTCCTATAGCTGATCCGCTGTTGTCAACGCACGCTACAATACGAGGCTTTATCCCGTGCTGACTATACAAATCTGCTGATCGCGACAGCAGTAGCTTGGCGAAACTCTGTCCAACTACCCCGAAACCCACAATTATTACACGCAATAGAGATACTCTGCTGCATAAGATAGTTAGGGCTTAATAAAAATACAAGTTCATGAAATCTAAATATCGTGTGTCAAATTCTAGTCAATACTAGATTGTCCATGCAAGCGCAATTGAAATCCAAAATCATAAGTTTACTTCTTAATACTGTTAGTCCATGAATACTAAAGGTGATGCAGTATCATATCTAAAGACTGGAAAATCCTCGATACACTCGCTGTCTTTAGCTGCTCACGACGTAGTACTTCAGCTGTTGTCACAGGATAGTTCTGCTATTCTGATAGTAAGAAAATAAACAGACAGAAATTACCGGTACTGGTTAAATAGTACGTCCAATCCACGTTAATGAGTTAGTCTTAGGAAGTCCCGAATTGTCTATGACATGTTCGGGAGATCTTTCCAAACGGTTTTTACCTCGCCAGCTTTTCTTAAGATAAGAAAGGAAAACTTTAGGTTTGCTAGACAATATTGCTACACTGACATTTTTGCTCGTTGTCGGGCTTGGTGCTGGAACCCTAGGCTCAATGCTTGGAGTTGGAGGTGGTATTATTATGGTACCGGCCCTTACGTTCTTGAATGTGCCACCAACACAAGCCGCAAGCACAAGCCTTATTGCCGTCTTGGCAACAAGCATCTCATCTACTATAGAGTACTCTAGGCAAAAGAGGATTAACTATGGCCTTGGCCTACAGATAGCCGCCTTTGCGGTACCCGGTGGAGTGCTTGGCGCTGTACTATCACAATATCTGCTTCAGGATACGTTCAAACTGTACTTTGGGATTTTGTTAATACTCACAGGGCTTTACATTCTATACAGAAACTCTGTCTTTAAAGATCGCCAGGTCAAAAGGCATTCGCTTGCTCTGCAAGCTGGAGTGTTTGCCGCTTCATTTGGAGCTGGAATAATCTCAAGTCTCTTTGGTGTGGGAGGCGGGATCATATTTGTACCAGCTATGTTACTTGTCCTTGGATTGACGATGTACAGAGCGGCTCCAACATCACAATTTGCGTTAATGATGACAGCTATTGCAGGAGTTTTTACGCATTCGGCTTTGGGGCATCCTGATTACATACAGGCAATCGTATTATCCACGGGTGCATTCGTTGGTGCCCAGATAGGTGCAAGGTTATCGCGTACTACCAAGGATGTGCTATTGCAACGATTGTTGGCAGTTGTACTAATGACTGTGGCGCTTATATTCATTCTCGATGGTCTCAATTTGAGATATTAATCAGAGATCTTCGACATATTGCTATTTATAGCAGTTATCGAGGGTCCGAGCAAAATTGGCCCAGGTTTTTCAGTTACTTAAGAATTGATTATTTCCTTGCTTCGTCAATATAGAATATGGCCTCATTTTTCTTAAGGGCAACGCCTGAAACCAGATTCAATGCCGCGCTGTAAAGTTTACTATTGTCTGGTTCTAAGCCTTCGCTGTTTCCTGCAAGCAATAAATATAGTCTAATGCTGGAGCCAAGTACATCGCTCAGCTCTTGATTTACCGTTGCAGTGTATGGTCTAAGTGCTCCCCGGAATACATCTGCCCTAGCTCTCAATAATCCAGATATCTTTTTACCAACGGGTGCGTCAGGACCCACTAAAACAATTGTACCTTTGGAATCTTTGAATTTCGCAGGATCTTCAACTGCGCCCTCAGGGGCCATAGCATTCACGCCTTCTTTTGTTATCAGTCCCGGAATGTAAATGAAGTTATCAACCAATGCATCCCATTGTCTTCTTGAAAGCGAGCTCAGAGGTACATTATAATCAAATTCTCCTGTGAAGTGGATGATTGAATCTATTCTGCCCGACCTATTTTTTGCAGCAAAAAGGATTCGATGAACGCTCTTTTCATCTAGCATGTCAATAGTATGGTTGTGAAAGTCGTCATATTCGGTCATGTCTTGCTGGTCATGTGCAAGCACGATTACATCCTTTGCCCCAGCTTCATGAGCGAGTTTGCCAAAGCCTTTCACTCTATCTATGTCCTTCTTAGCCGATGAGCTAGTCGTAATAATTATAGCTTTTCCTCTTACATCCGGTTGAACTAGCCCGTCAACTCCAGTCCCAACTATTGGTTTGACCGGATAGAACACGCGGTCATTTGGAATCACCCTGCCGTTTAGTAACCTACTTATATTGTCATCACATAAATTTATGACCATTTCTGCCACGTCTTCTTGTTTCAGGAATTCCCCATCAACTATCATCTTGCTCGTATTAGTCTGTATTTTTTCGGCTATCTCCTGCATCTTCGCAAGAGCGGCTGCTACTGTCTCTGACCATTTGTTGATATTTTCCTCTGATACGACCTGATCACGAGATTTGCAAATGTCTGCGGCGACTTGGGAAACACCTTTTGTTACCACATCCGCCGGTTCACCTAATAGAGGAAGCGCATCGGCGGTAATCTTTTCAATATCGAGAGAGCTTAGTCCAGGGTAGCCTCCGATGCGTAGAAATTCAGCAGCAGCTTTCGGATATACTGTCTTGTAAATTCTATCAGAGTGGACAGGTCCGGGGTTTGTTGCAATTGATTGGATGCCCCGTTCCACAAGTTCCCATGCTAGTGCTTCTGCAAGACGGTTCTTGGCGCCCTGTGCAGCGGTATAAGGCGTTCTAAATCTGTATGGTCTCTGCTCATATCTATTTTCCTCTGTAAAAAACGTTGCAATTGTGATTATTTTGGAGCCTCTACTCATCGCACCGAGAGCGGCTACAGAAGTCCAGTAGGTTCCCGTAAGATGGATGGCTACGGCCTCACGGAACTCCTTTACACTTGCATTGGTAAATGTCTTGACTGGACCCGAGACGCCTGCATTATTCACTACAATATCAACTCCTCCAAACTGCTTTCGGACACTTTGGAACATGGAATTAATCCCTGACTCATCTGCGACATCTACTCCTGGGAAAACCCCTAACCTGCCACTAGAACCTGACGAAGAGATTATTTGCTCCAAAATGCCTGCAGTTTGATCCAGTGGCTCCTTCCTCCTGCCCATGATGACAATATTGGCGCCGTTTTCAGCAAACTTTCTGGCGATTGCCTGCCCGATACCAGTTCCGCTACCAGTGATAACTACGGTCCTATCCGTAAATCTTAAGTGAGAGTTGGAGGAAACTTGCTTTTCCACAAAATTGCCACTGATCTATGATTATTAAAGTTAACTTGATGCTCTATGGGATTTTACGCGATATCAAAGAAAAGTGCGAGTGTGTTCTACCCGCTTTTATGGACTATCTTCTTGATATACAGTGCAATCCTATCGGCGATTTCGAGCATAATCGGATCAAACGCAAGATTTTCCTCATGAACCCACCTGCTATAGATCCTGATATGGTCATCCTGTGGATCTATTGTTATCTCTCGTGCTTTAATCATCACTTGCTTTAACATATCTGTAAGGTCAGTGTCCGACTGCAAAATCTTAGCAAAATTGTCGTCTCCTGTCCACTTGACATCAACTATGCGTTTGCTTTGGAAATGACCCTTTGTTATAGGTCTACATCGAGCTAAGAATTTGTCATTGTCGTTGCTCCTAATATCCACTATATAGTGGATCTGATAATATTGTAAAGGACCGTATGGCAACGGAATCGGGTCTATATTGTGCATGCTTTAATTCCTCTGCAACAACTGGACAAAGTCAATGTTTTGACCTTTAATCTTCACCAACCCCTTGTTTGTGACAAACTTGGGAGACATCGAGTAGGTCTCGCTAAAGTAGTGCTTCCATTCAAGACGGTGCGAACCAAGCTCAAGCGCTTCGCAATCGATTTGGTTTTTCTTTATCTCCTCCGCCATCCTTTCATGTGCAGATAGTTTCTTGATTATGATCGGATCGACATCTTCTTCGTGGTCATGTTCTCCTCTTTTATTTGATCCACCATGAGCAGACTGAGTACTTTTGTGCTCCACAAATCGCATAAAATTGATCAGCTACAAATAAATTTTTTCTATGATCCTCTCAGATATCGTTCGACACCTGATTTTTCAAGCTTTCTTGCCTTCCTTAGCACGTTCTGCTCTAACTCGTACTTGTATTCTTCTATCTTCGTTGCAATATGCGAATATTTTGTTCCTAGGATTTGACAGGCAAGTAGAGCTGCGTTCGAGGCTCCATTAATTGCCATTGTGGCAACAGGCACACCTGGAGGCATCTGAGCGACTGAAAGTAGCGAGTCAAGCCCATCGAGGCTCTTTGTCCTGATTGGAACACCAATCACCGGCAGAGGAGTTAGCGAAGCTACCATGCCTGGAAGATGGGCTGATCCTCCTGCACCTGCGATTATTACCTCAACTCCTCTTTTCTTAGCATTTGTGGCATATTGAACCATTCTCCTTGTAGTCCTGTGTGCAGATACAATCGTAATTTCGTTTGCAACTCTAAATGAATCCAAGATTTCCTTAGCATCTTTCATTATCGGAAGATCAGAATCACTTCCCATTAAGATACCGACAAGAGGGTTATTCATTCTGAAGTTTCCTTGGTCATTTTTGCGGTTAGCTCAATCCCCGTTCTAGCCTTTGTAGCACGCATAAGGGCTTCCTCTACTGTGCGACCTGTAGCCGTAATATGACCTAATTTGCGTCCGGGTTTAGATGTCTTCTTGCCGTATACATACAGCTTAACGCCTGGAACACTCAAAACTTGTTTCAGGCCCTTTATGACATAAGAACCATTCATATGTTGTTTTCCAAGTATGTTGACCATGACTGCTGGGCAAAGTAGTTCAGGTTTGATTAATGGCAGATCAAGTACTGCCCTCAGATGTTGCTCAAACTGTGATATCGAGCAGGCTTCATTAGTATAGTGTCCAGAATTGTGAGGCCGAGGCGCAATCTCGTTTATCAGTACGCCTTCATTTTCTGTAACAAACATCTCTATTCCGAATATTCCTGACCCTTTCATTACATGCAGTGTCATCTCCGCCATCTTTTTTGCCTTTAGTTCTACCTCTCGGTTGATCCCCGCTGGTACTATAGATGTGTCCAAGATGCTATCTTTGTGAATATTTTCTGCAACTGGAAATGAGGCAATCTCGCCGCTGGGGTTCCTGGCGACCATAATCGATATCTCTTTCGTAAAAGAAACAAACTTTTCCACCATTATCTGATTGTTGGAAAAATATCTAAAGGCGTTCGGAACCTGATCAGGGGAGCTAATTAGTAAATTGCCACGACCATCATATGAGTTCTCACATGACTTAAGTATCACAGGAAGGCCGAAATTTTCGCATAATTGGTTAAGGTGATCCTCTGATGTAACCAGTTCAAAATCGACAACGTTAATCTTATGTTTCCTCAGAAAGGATTTCTGTCTAAATTTATTCTGGATAATATGAAGTGTTTCTGGGGTAGGGCGGACTGGATATCGTTCTAGTTCAAGAGTTTGTAAAGCGACAGAATTTGCAAGCTCTATCTCATACGTTAGAACATCGCTTTCTGCAGCTAATCTCATTATTGCATCTTCGTCTTTGAAATCAGCCACAATCAGCTCATCTGCAATGCTTGAAGCAGGGCACTCTCTTGTCGGATCGAGGATAATAACCTGAAGTGCCATCCTCTTGGCTTCGTGGGCAATCATCTTTCCGAGCTGACCTCCTCCTATGATGCCAACACGTAAGGGTCTATCTACGGCAAGAAGGTCGCTGTTGACCATATTGTGTTGTGGATATATTTGCTAAGTGCACCGTTAAATATTTTTCAACCACAAGAGGTACACTTTATATTATAACCAAGTCAAGCAAATCTAATTATGAGACTGATTCGGAGTGGAAAGGTTAAGGACCTATACGAGCTTGACAATGGCAATATTCTATTCCATTTCTCCGATCGCGTCTCTGCTTTTGATGTGAATATGGCGACACCTATTATAAGAAAAGGCGAAGTTCTATGCAAATTTGCAGAGTTTTGGTTTGAGGCGCTCGATACGCCAAATCATATGGTGAGAGTAGTAGAAAAAAACAAGATGGAGGTCAAAAAATTGCAAATAATACCGCTTGAATGTGTCGTAAGGGGCTATTTTTATGGCAGCTTTGTCCACCGTTACAATCACCGATTGCATAGTGAGCTACCTTCTGACTTTAACCCAGTATTGGGATCGAAACTACCTGAGCCAATATTTGATCCAACCACGAAATCTGAAGAGCATGACCAACCTATTGATCGTCACACAGCAATTTTATCAGGCATTTTGTCTGACAATGATTATCAATTGCTCGAAACAAGGTCAATATCGCTTTACAAAAAAATGAGCGAGATCGTCGACAAAGCAGGATTCATAATGGCCGATGTTAAGTTTGAATTCGGCATGGACGAAAAAGGCAACCTCGTCCTTGGGGACTCGCTTGGACCGGATGAATATCGTCTATGGCTTAAGAGCGCCTATCAACCTGGAAAGAATCAAGAAAGCTACGACAAGCAGTTGCTACGTGATTGGCTTACCAAAATTGGATTTAAGGATACGATAGAGAGCTTTGCTCGGGAAGGAAAAAAACCAGAGCCGCCACAAATCATCTCCTCAGTCGCCGAAGAGCTAAGTAGCCGTTATATCTATGCTTATGAAACGATAACCGGCCGCAGGTTATAGCTCAATCTTAACACATTTTAGCAACCTTCTTGATTGATTCTTACGAAGCGGCAAGTGTAAAAGTATTCCTAGTTGGCAAGATCAAGGTTTATGGGCTGATGCTCAGATAATAATTTTGACAATCATTAGAATATTATGACTATTTTGATACTATTATTATAATAATATGATTACTAGCAAAGATAGAATTAAGCATCTATTCTAACTATAATAATCTGGTAATGGTAAAGATATTTTAACAACTAGAGCAAAGGTAAGTACTGATATCCTTTTTACTCAATAATGTACACTCCCTTTTGGTATCTCCATGGCTGGAACACTTTTTGAGAATCAGGTCAAGATAAGAGGAGTGACTACGCTAGGACACCAGTCTGCTCAAGCCCTCAATGATCCTATCAGGATAAAAATCCTAGACATACTAAGTCATAGGCAGATGACTACTGAGGAGATATCGAGGATGCTTAGACGCTCAGGTCTTAAGAAAGCGACGACGACTATTAGGCATCACCTTGATAGCTTAAAGAACGCAGGTCTGATTGAAGTCAGCAAGATTGAAGAAGTGAGGGGGGCTATCAAAAAATATTATATGCCAACTTTGCGTGCCTACAGCTGTGAGAATGTTACAAAGCTCGAAATACACTCGAAGCTGATCGAAGTTACTAGTTTGAGGATGTTAAAGATTTTGAAGAATGTAATTGAAGATGAAAAATTCGTCGTGGAGGAGACAGGAAAAGATACCTGCAACATCTGCAAGGGCGACCACTACAAAGAATATGCCGCACTTGAGATACTAAACAAAGCTTTGGCCAGAATGCTATATCTTAAAGAATATCAAACAATGGTTGGAGCAAAAAATCAACACAATAAGTAACTATTCGATTGTAATTCTAAGTATTCCCTTTTGTTCTTGATGCTGTAGCAATCTTACCAGTTCTCTTGGCATATCAGAAGATGCCTTATCGCATAAAACAGACATTGTCCTAGGGCATATGAAATTCGTTCTCCTTATGACTATATCGTGGGGATTTAACATAGAAAGTCGATCATCGCCTCTGCCTTTTATAATGAATGATTCATCTTCAACGATTACTTCTATCTTGACTATAGCAGAGTTTGATTTAAGGCCCCGCCTGAATGACTCCTCTAAATCAGTGCAGGCCTTGTTTGCTTTTATCCCTATGATGCAATCACCCTTGGGCGTCAAATAACCATCTTTTGTTATCTCGATGCTCTTTGAGTGAAGGGATCGAACATTTGGATGACCATAAAAGGTCACCTCATCCTGAACCACTTGACTTTCTTTTTAGATAGCATATTAAAATTATGCTGGAGTGCATTTGCTTTAAGCGTCTCATTCATAGGTAGGCTTAAATGGACCATTACAAAAAAATTAGAATGAATTGTTACCAGCAGCAGCGGGCTATGATCGAGCCATTACAGTATTTTCTCCAGATGGAAGACTTTACCAAGTAGAGTATGCTATTGAAACAGTCAGACGCGGTACATTAGCGATAGGCGTCAAAAGTACGGACGGAGTAATTCTGGCTGTAGAGGAGAAAACAAGAAAGCTCCAAATATCAAATGTCACCCAAAAAATCTTTCAAGTAGATGATCACATAGGCGTCGCAGCAGCAGGATACATCCCTGACGCACGAACGCAAGTCGACCATGCAAGGTTCTTTGCGCAGAGTAACAGGCTAATATATGACGAGCCTGTAGACGTCGAAGGAGTAGCCAAGAACCTCGCAGATATGGCCCAACAATTTACACAGTATGCCGGTGTTCGACCCTTTGGGGTTGCTTTGATTCTTGCAGGTGTAGATAAGAACGGTTCTGCGCTCTATCTTACAGACCCAAGCGGAACATACATTGGCTATGATGCAGTAGCGATTGGTGCAGGAAGCGATCAAGTGACCGAATTTCTAGAAAAGAGCTATAAACCAGACGTTGGCCTCGAAGAGGGAGCAGCCCTTGCAATTGAGTCGATATATCTTGTAAGCGAAGAAAAAACAGGTACTCGACACTTGAAAATGGCAATAATCGACACTAAGGCCAAGACAATGCGCAAGGCAGAGGATGAAGAAATTCAGAGATACGCAGAAACGGCCAGAGATAGGGCATCAAAACGAGGTGCTTAGGTATAATTATAAGGCCATTTCATACGGATTCAGCTAAATTGGATTAACAATGGTTGCGACAATAGGCACTAAAGCTCCGAACCTGCAGGTTTCAACGTGGGTACAGGGAAAGCCAACAAATATCGACAATGAGAAGGGCAACGTGGTAATGGTTGAAGTATTCCAAGTCAATTGTCCAGGTTGTTTCCTTTACAGTATCCCCGAAACAATTGATATTTACAGAAAATATAACGACAAAGGTCTTACAGTTCTAGGTATTGCAACAGCCTTTGAGGATTTTGACAAGAATAACCTCGAGAACCTTCAAAAGTTGCTTAGTGCGGGCGACATTATAGGAGAGACGTATCGGGCATTTAGTAACACGGGTCAGCTAAATGATGAAAAAAAGCTTCCGTATAGAATACCTTTTCCTGTTGCTATGGATATGCTAGTCAAGCATTCTGGCCCTCTCACTCAGAGCAAGATCATGGATTTTATTGAAGCCAATATCCCAAGCTTTAGATCCTACCCAGAAAAAGACAGACAGGCATTGATTGAGCGGGTTCAACAATATTTGCAATCAAAAGAGTATTCTGCTAAGACTTTCGAGGAATATGCGTTACGTGGCACTCCATCTATCATACTCATTGACAGAAAAGGCATTTTGAGAGGAACTTACTTCGGATCAAACGGCTATTTGGAAGGCGCAGTAGAAGAGCTGATAAGGCAGTAATGCCTGATGTGTGGATTACATTACCCGACTCATCGCTTTCAGATGAGCAAACCAAGCGTGACAAAAGCATAAAAAT
>JBQGBZ010000046.1:0-2120 GCA_052038215.1 Nitrososphaera sp. | reverse complement strand
TGAAGCTCAGGTATTACCGGAGTGAATATGAATGAGGCCGCGCTGTGTCCAACACCAGGCCACATAGCAAGATAATGTTCTTGCCCATCTTCACTTAGTCTCTCCGCTAAGCCTATGCTTTCATCTTTGAGAGGATCAATTCCTGAAGCAACAATGTACATTGGTGGCAATTTTGTCAAACTATTGGAAAGAAGCGGAAATGCTAATGGGTTGGTATAGTCTGATGATACATTTTGGTATATCTGGTCAAATATCATTTCAATATCCGCAGAAGTAATCAGATCAGTTCCATTTCCGAACATCTTAGCAGATCTGCTCTCTAGAAGATGAGGAGAGTAGTACCCGTTCAAAAGGTACAGGGCACGGATGAGATTTCGATCCTCAATATTCTCCGAATTCCTGAGAACCAATGCTGTTGACAATGCCAGGTTAGCACCACGTGACTCACCTCCAAGTGCAATTCTCTGAGAATCGACGCCAAGTTGTTCACAGTTCTGATGAATCCAGTGTATCGTTGATAGTACATCATCTAATGAGTAGGTAAATGGTGCAAATCTGTAATCCATTGTTGCTACCATAAAACCTGTTGAATTAGCGAGGATCTTCAATCCAGGGTCAGAGGAGTCCATGTTTCTTTCTTCACCAGATCTACCATAGAGATAGATAAGAAGAGGTGATGATTTACTCTGGATACCAGGATCGTAAAATCTAACTCGTATAGTATTATTACTATCATTTTCAATGATATTGTAATCAGTTATTGATGCCATTTTTATTTCACTTATAGCTTGTCCTATCTTGGCAAACATTTCTTCTGCCTTTCCGGTTTTTACTGCATTAAATAGCTCTTGCTGGCTTTGAAGGACAAAATAATCAGACGCATTATCGTAAGAAGGAGAAGCTGCATTGTTTTGGAGAGTACCGCTCACTGCCTTCCCTGTGTTAACCGAAGAGGTTCCAAATGCTGCCACGACTGCAACCATTACTAGCACCGCTCGTGTCAGTAAATACTTGTCTGGATATTTCGATCTTGATGACATGAAAAAAAATCACCTGTTGAAGGCCGATGCTGTCGTGACAGGAGATCTTGCTGTTCTTTTGCTCTTTACTATTCCAAGTCCAAGTATTCCTAGGCCGGATATGATTCCAAGTCTAGGTCCGGGAATTACAATGACTGCAAGGTATTCAGTGGCTATTATAGCCGGTATCATGAAGACGATGCCACCTGCAATTAGCAAGCCTGCCACAAGATATGACCTCTGCTTCCATGATACAACAAAAGCTGCTGCCGCTAATGCGATGGCACTTAGATCGTCAACATCGCCAAGAAACGCTGGGCCGCCTAGCACGTTAGTCAAGATAAATACAAGAGCTGCTGCTGCAAACAACACCCCCACTGCGAGTTTTTTATCTTCCATGGCACAGACCACCTAATTTATCTGACTATTATCATCGCTGACCTTGCTGTTCTTTTGCTCTTTACTATTCCAAGTCCAAGTATACCTAGCCCTATGATTACTCCAATAATGGGACCCGGAAGTACAATCATCGCCAAGTATCCTGTTGCTATCAAGGAAGGTACCATGAATAAGATGCCACTTACAGCTAGCAATCCTGCCACAAGAAATGACCTCTGTCTCCTTGATATCACGAACGAGGCAGTTGCCAACCCT
Source organism: Nitrososphaera sp. (assembly GCA_052038215.1). GTDB lineage: Archaea > Thermoproteota > Nitrososphaeria > Nitrososphaerales > Nitrososphaeraceae > Nitrososphaera. The sequence goes on along the minus strand of JBQGBZ010000046.1, from coordinate 447 downwards.
AACACGCCTACAGGAACCACTGGTACAAACCATGCCGGTCCGGTTCCAGGGACAATCGCTGCCTGCAGTATCAGAGGCGCTAACCCCTGCACGTACAGTAGCGTTCCACCTATGAAAAAAGGCAGAGCCGCTAGAGCAGTTGTTGCAGCCAACCCTACTGACAATATGTATTTTAGATTTGTCATACCACATAGTCGACCCGAATTATTTTAATGCTTGTTAACCTATGAGACGTAACATAGTTACCTCAATGTTGATCTACGTCTACCAGCAATGCATTTTAGAAATAATGCGCATTATGTTTTCCATTAACCCTCTTCATTATGATTCAGAAACCTTTCTCAAAATGTTTATTTTTCTAATCCCTAGAGATAATGCCATGAGAGAAAATGTCAGGCATGCACGTAACACACTTACATTGAAAGCAGGTGGGATGCGACCGTAATT
>JBQGBZ010000045.1:0-1882 GCA_052038215.1 Nitrososphaera sp. | reverse complement strand
AATGTAAACCAAAATAGATGTTGATATGCTATTGGGTCTCCTCCCATTGCGGGATTAAAGAAGCCGGAAACTCCAAGTCTATCTGTATACAACATTATAAGAGCAGCAGCAAAGGTCGGCATAGACATGAGAATTATAAGAGATGTAGAAAGTATGGACCATGTGAAAAGAGGCATCTTCATCAAAGGGAGATCTGGATGCTTCATCCTCAAGATAGTAACAACGAAATTGATGGCGCCTAGGATAGATGAAATTCCTAAAATCTTAAGCCCAAATATCCACATTTCAGCTGCAGGCCCTGGTGCACGCAAAGTGGAATAGGGAGGATAGGCAGTCCAACCCGTGTCTGCAAAGCCAAGCCAGACCAATGCCGCGCCTACGGGTATCATCCAGAATGCGACTGCATTCAGCTTTGGCCATGCCATATCCTTGTACCTTACCATGATGGGTATCAGGTAATTGCCTATGCCAGAAGCAAATGGTAATACCCACAAGAAAAGCATTGTTGTGCCATGCACAGTGAAGATTCGATTGAATGTATTAGCATCGTCAATCACCTGTACACCTGGCAGGAAAAGTTCTGTTCTGATTGAAATAGCAAGTAATCCGCCCATGAAAAATAGGGTTAATGAAAAGATAATGTATAGCAAGCCGATATCCGTATGATGAGTTGAAAATAGTATCTCCCACAGCGGGCGTGGTTTTCTAACTTCTAGTACCAACTCGCACCATTCTCCTCCTCTCTATATTGGTCATACATTGAAGAGTATATCAATAAAAGCATTTTGTTTTTGCTCTTTTCGTTGGAGACAAGTTTCAATATCATTCTCGTCCGTCTACCAATACCCAATTAAACTGATTAGGAAGGCAGAGTTTAGCTTGCAGCTGCTGTGGCACCTATTGACGGAATAAGATCGTTAGTTGCAGAAGCATTAGTTACTTGGGCTCCCTGATCTTCCCCAGTTGGCTCCTCCACAAATAGCTTGGCCCTCATCTGATAGTGCGAAAATCCGCAATATTCTCTGCACTGTATCAAAAATTCTCCAGCTTGGTCCGGGACGAACCAAATTGAGTTTATTCTGCCTGGTACTGCGTCAATCATCATCCCTTGGTCCGGCGTGTTAAAGGAATGAACAACATCCAAAGAGGTTACCTCAAATCTATAGGGAGTATCTTTGACGAGGTGCAGTTCTCCTAGCTCTCGCGTTCCATCCTCATGTTCAAATGTCCAAAACCACTGTTGAGCTGTCACCTTTACAACTTGGGCTTCTTCTGGAGCATGATCCAGAAATCTTTCAACATTCCATGCGTCTGCTCCAATGTAAATCAGCACAGCGACTACTACACCAACATATACCCATTCTAACGTGCCATGTCCCATTAGTGCTTGTCGCCTCCAGCCACCGGGGTGATACTACCCCTATTTTTCGGATGACTCTCTCTAAACCTCCATACAACATAGGTCATAGTACCCATGACAACGGCTCCGATAACGAATGCCACTACCATCAGTCTGTAAAAGAGCGCCCAAATCTCTACCCTAGCAATCAAATAGCGCTCAGTAGTCTCTTGTGCAAAGGATGTTGAAGCAGAACCAATGCCAAAAATGGCTAACGTCAATGCCAGAATCAAGATCAAACCAAGCGTCGAATATGAGACCATCTGATTTCTCACTTTTCTTCTTATGTTAGAAAACTATTTTCATATCGTATTTAAGGTTTTGGAAAGGAGGTTATAATCATTCCACGGAGTACCTATACATTAGCATAATATTTACCCCAGAAACTGAGTATATTTTGCTTTCATGCTTAAAGATTGTAAGGGAAGCATTTCTAATATTCCATCTGTGAAGTGCGTCTGCGTTCAAATGAAGCAAGGTCGC
>JBQGBZ010000044.1:0-1127 GCA_052038215.1 Nitrososphaera sp. | reverse complement strand
TGCGGCTGCGTTCTATCATGGTCAAGAACAATATTAATGTCGTTCACAGTCATTTGTTCCGGTCGAACCTCATCGGTGCTTTGGCATGTGCTGGAAGCAATACGCCCTTTTTTCCAACGCAGCATAACGTTCTTCCTTGGGCATCCGCCTTGCATCGATGGGCTGACCATAACATAACGGCTCGTCGGGCCACGAAATTTATCGCAGTCACGGATGTTGTGGCGAAATATATGCAGTCAGAAGAACATATCGCGGTGGAAAGCATTCATACTATCCGAAATTCCGTAGACTGTGCTTCCTTTCAATTTGATCCTCAGGCAAGGCAGAAACTTCGCAATGAATGGAAGGTTGACAGGACTACACTTGTAACTGTCACGGTCGCTAGCCTCACATCCAAGAAAGGCCACCAGTTTCTATTGGATGCTGCCTACCATCTAATCAAGCAGAATAGTCAACAATGGTTGTTTCTGATAGTTGGAGATGGACCACTGCGTGCACAACTGGAGGATCAAGCACGAGTCCTTGGCATTACAGCGAATATACGATTCTTAGGGGTACGGGAAGATGTGGCTGCCATCCTTAGCGCCGCGGATATTTTTGTCTTGCCATCACTTTGGGAAGGTTTACCCGTGGCGATGCTTGAAGCAATGGCTGCTGGAAGGCCTGTAGTATGCACAGATGTGGGTGGAGTACGCGATGCAGTACAGCATCTCCAGGAAGGCCTACTAATAGAGCCGGCTGATCCGGATGCTTTAGTTGAAGCACTCATTCAGCTGGCGGATCAACCACAACTTCGGCATCAATTGGGAGAAGCTAGCTGTCGACGCGTCAGGACTGACTTTGACCTGAAATTGATGCATAGTCAACTGCGTGGAACTTTGCTATCTGCTATTAATAATCAAAGATAGCGCATTGGAATGGGCAAAACATTAGCTGTCATTTTCCATAGTGTTGTTTATGTGGAGAGGGAAATCATTTACATGAAAGAAGTATGGGCGGATTACATACTCAATAATCTGTCACTTCATTTTCAGAAGACAATCATAGTAACTCCAACTGTACAGGAGCACAATACATTTCTTACTTATCCCATAACTCTCAAGCCGGATGCTTTTGTTCTTCTTCCT
>JBQGBZ010000043.1:0-3726 GCA_052038215.1 Nitrososphaera sp. | reverse complement strand
GGGTTAGTCTTGCCTCTAGACCACAATTGACGATTTAGGTCCTGGTCAAGCTTGATTTCATTGCTTTTCATATGCTTCTGAGCGAACTCGCGTATCATATTTACGACCCTGTCAGTCCTCTTGTGTACTGGTGTAATCCACGCCTTGCCAAGGTTGATTGTGTAAACGCGTGTTGTAGTTTCCTCGATTGTCGTCATCTTTTATCATCAACCTACGTTTAGATCAGACCTGCGCCTTAGCCTACGCTTGTGGTTGGTTCTGATCTTCCTGTTAGTCCTGATGACTACCCATGTAGGTACTGGCCTATTTTGTCTTGTACGCTTCATCAGCCTTTTCTTGCGAGAGGTGTTTTTCCGGGCAGCCATATAGTAGCGTAGGATTGTTTTTCTCCGGTTTTTAAGTGTTGATGCCCAGTGAAGGCGGTTGACGTCAAGTATATACAGGAATCAAATTGCAGATAGGCACGTATTTTCATTTCGATCATGCCAGGTTAATCCATAAGGCATCCACTTTTTGAAGAAAAAACAAAATTAGTTATAGGATCAAATATTTTATTACATGCAAAATATCGTCACACATTCTACTTTAGTTCTTAGAATAGACAGAAAAATGGTAGGGGTTATGATGAGAATAACTCATACTGTCTCAACAAGTGACTGGGACACCTTGACAATCTAGTCTGAGTTATAACCAATAATTGATAGTGTAATATACAGAAAACAACAAATGTCAGATGACGAGGAAGACACTTCTGAAAGACTGCAACAATACTTAGCAAATCAGCGCACCTTTTTGTCCTGGGTGCGAACTTCAATAGCATTGATCGGGCTTGGATTTGCTATTGAGAGATTTAGCATATTTTTGCAACAATTTCGACTAATTGCAGATCCCAATGCTACAGGTAATGCGGCGTCTGTTACAGGGTATGAATCTTCTGCTCTTATTGGAATCGGCATGATAGGTATGGGCACAGCTTTGATTGTTTATGCTCTAAAAAGTTATTTAGATAGCAATAAGACCATAGCATCGGGCAAATATATGCCAAGAAATACCATAGTTTACACCACTAGTGCAGCTATAATTGGACTCGGCATTATAATGATCATATTCTTATTGGGACAACTACTTTGAAAAGATTTAAATTGTTCATTATTAATGCTGATAGATTTTTGCGCATGCACAGAATCGAAAAATCCAATACAATCCAGAATCCTGTTAGGATAGTGCAGATGACATTGACAAGATAATATTAGATGTCATCTCTGTTGACAATAGAGCTGTTATAACAAAAAGTCTGTTGCATTTGCCTCAAGTTAGCACAATAGAATCCGTTGAGACTAGAAGCAAGAAGCGGCATTATTGAATCTGTTCAGGAGCTAGTTGAATTATACCCCCTCTCCCTAGAGTGCTCCATTTATTATTAGATGAATCTGCGAATACTTGCTTATGTCGACAACAGTTCAAGCGGAAGCATCAAAACCGCAAAGAAAGATGCAAGAGTGCAATCGGTGCAAAGCTGCAGGGTTTCCACACCAGCCTATAGCCTTCGAGAAGGTAGGAGAGGATGTGGCTACAGGCAAGGTAAAGTGGAAGCTAGTAGACGAATACGGGAACGACCATGTACATAAGGGTGGAAATCAACTCTCTACTACTGCTGTTAGGCGTAAGCAAATCGTAGATATTGCCACAGTAGCAGATGTAGGCGAAGCAAGAAAATTACTTGCTTTGGGATGGGAGTACAAAACCTCATATCCAGCAACCCTTGCCAATGTTCCTCACTATGTGCTGGTAAAGCGTGAGTAAAACACCGCTCTACTAACTAGCCGCCGCAACCGACATTATACAATAACGGTTAAACAAGCAAGTTTTACATTGCGAGCGGCTATCGCTTTTTCTTTTTTTGTATTTGATGTATTTGACCATTTTCTCTTATTGTGAATCTCCAAACAAAGGTGAAAACCCAATTAACAGAGAGATATCTTTGTGTAATACTAAAGAATAAGCATGATCGTCAGAATTTACATGATCTCCAGCTCTTTGTGCTAGAAGAAGGTGCAGACTGTTGTCTCCAGCGTGTATGATATTAGTAGAAAAAAATTCCTAGGAGGGCTTTGGACACCCTTCCATAGGCCAAATGAATATTTCTTTGCCAGGCAGCTTCCATAGCTCATTTGCATACAGGTCGGTACTGTCTATGTGACACCGCTCGCACATATTTACTGCTATGTCCTCAGATGGTTTGCCGATCAGTCTTAGGAACTCTTTTGCATACTCTACTGCTTGGGAGTCTATTTCTTTTGGCACCTGTGTCGATTGGCTCTTATCAGTCGGTATGAATACGTCAAAGTGGAGTCTTCCCTTATCTGCATATGTGTTGTAAACAACTACCTTTTTTCCTGACCCGCTATAGGGCTCAAGTTTTGCCTGCATGCTATAAGTAGGGCAAGAATGAAATTTAATTTTTTGCACTCTGTAATCTATTTCAATTTCTTGTCATTTGTAATTGTCACACTTGCATTTTGTGCACATAAATGTCCTCTTTTTGCTGTTATACTTATGCAATCCAAGTCGGTGACTACATTTTTCGTTTGAGCATATTACACCGCGTCCCATTTTGATACTAGCTTGTGATCCCAGCTGCAAACTCCGCTGCAATAATGTGCTTACATTTCAGGAAGCGGAAGTTAAAGTCCGGGCAGGTGCACATCTTGATGTCTGCATCCACTCTATAGAACGTGTCTTTATCCTTGCTGCTACGGACTTCAAATAGCCGATCTTTTCTATTTGTTTCAAGTATCATTGGCTCACTTTCGTTTAGCTCTACTATCCCATAAGCGAGATCTATGCGTTTTAGCATTCCCAGCAAATCTTGGCGGGAGATCCGCCTTTTGTTTCTCAACCAATTCATCGGACAAAAGTAATCTCATTCTAACTATATAATGAAAGGAGTACTGATCAGAGTAGGGGGGAGGGAGAAAAAGATGAGAGAGAGATATGTTTGCATATCAGCTAGCCAGTGTCTGGCTTAGTTTTTCATATTCTTGTATGCTTATTTCTCCCTTTGCCAGTCGGATTTTTAAAATGTTAAAAGGGTCCTCGTCTGCTTGCTGTCCGTAGCCACTACTTCTAATTTCTTCGATAAAATCCCAGCGCTTTTTAATATCCGCATTCTTGCCTGCGCGGTATAGAGCTCGTGATAACTTGTTCTTGTGTTTTGCAAAAGATGCTGGCACATGGAGTGCTAGCATGAATCCTTTGGTAGCGAACATATTCTTCCAGTCTGCGGGATATGGGACATGGAGTGGAGTAAAATCAAGTGGAATAAGTTCGTGGGGCGCTCTTTTGTGAGGATCCTTGCTCTTCCATAGATAGCCCAGATAACCCGGACTAGTTTCTTCTCTTTTCTTCTTTGGTTTGATTACTGAATCCATTACCGACGGATCATGTGTCCGCCCTACAACCACAAAAGTCGTGCCCCCATATCTTCTGGAAGTTGCCTCTCTTTGTACTCGCTCCCTTGCGTTGGCCTGCCGTTTATTAAAAAAACCAGCTATATGCACCTGTAATATGGTTCTGTCTGGTTTGTAACCAAATAACTTTAGATACTCTAATATCTCTTCTCGGCGATTCAAGGGAACCTGAGCTGCGACTATAGGTGCGGGACCAACAGTTGTTGAGGCACCACGACCCCCCTTCTTTCGCTTATTGTCGATCAAAGACATTTAA
>JBQGBZ010000042.1:0-2091 GCA_052038215.1 Nitrososphaera sp. | reverse complement strand
AACAATAGGAGGATAATAACCAGCAGCTATTCCAACAATGATGGGAGGTCTTCGGAACCGCAGGTCGTGGGTTCAAATCCCACCCGGTCCATTACTATCAATCTGGTTAACTACGGCATTAAATCACGCTCGTTTTTGGGTAGTTGTCGGACAAATCCAGCAGCAAGGGGATTCAAATAATAATCCTTCAGCTACTTAGTCTCAGAGTACTCGATAAAGAACAAAAATTAAGTGATAGAGCCCTTCTCATGTTTTTTGTTGGTTAGTTATTTTTGTTTCAATCTTGTTTAGCTCTTTTGACCAAAATTTCTGAGCTCTGGCTTTGTACTTCTGTTCTAAAGAAAATTAAAACAGCTAACAGTGAAGAGAATTCGACAAGTCTTTTTAGAATAGCTAGTTAAAATTTAGTTGCTTCGGAAAAATCCGCAAGTGTGGACACACCAAGTTCACAAGCAATGCAAGCAGAAGAGAAGAAAAGGAGGAGGAAGAGGATTGGAAGCCATTTCCGTCAGCTGACATAACCCCGCTCCACCTCTCTCTACCTCCTCTTCTCTTCTGTTTATCCTTTTAATTATCAAATGATTCTGCTTCATCTATTGCCTTATGTATTTTGTCGCTTGGGTGCTTCTAACAACATCAACAACTGCTGCATCAGCAATAGCAGCCTAGTAAAGTACTAGTGCTGGGCAGTATCAACAGCTTTAGAGTAATCATAAGCACTCCACAAGAAAGCTAAAAAGTAATAGCTTTCAAGTAAAGTATAGAAGAAGCGACCAGAAGATGATGCAAGCAAGACGTTAAGTGATCCAATCTCCGATGACGAGTCATTATTAGTGTGGGATGATGAGTGCGCAGCCAAGTTTGCAGTAGCTGAAAAGAAGTATGAAAAAACGCACAAGCAGCGGGAAATTGTTCGTCAGTAAAGCCCCGATATTCATTTTGTCTACCTGGTATTGCTTATGATGATTTGGGAGGGTTGCGCTGAGGTCGTGGGTTCAAATCCCACCCGGTCCACCTCTATCTGTTATAGAAATACGGTATTGAATTGAGCTTGTTTTCGGTGATTGTCGGACAGAAAGAAGTTTGATCAGGTGTTTGATATTCTGTGTGCGTTTTATATGTACATGATTATTATACGTCAATCAAAGCGACACGCTTAGAGATACACCATTAGCAGTAGAAAAATGGCTCAAGAAAACAAAACCTAGAGCCATATATCTCGCATTTTGTCAAACTCCCACAGTAGCAGATGATGGCTCCTTTGAAGTCGCCACCTTTCCAAAGTACTCTCTCACATTTCTTCTAGAAAGGTAATACAATACTATACCATTGATGGCAATGCCAACAAGTGCACTAGTTATTGCGTCCATATTTGCAGTAACCAATGAGATGACATTAACAACTAATCCTATGATTGACAACACAACTGCGACATACCAAGCCCAGCTTTTTCCCTTAAACAGACCGTATGCTACAACAAGTGATGCAATACCAAGAGGTATCCATAATGCTCCTAATATTGCGACGAAAGGAATTGCTACCAATGTTGCTATCCCGCCGATCAAGCTAAAGGCTCCTGCTATTACAAAAAGAATTCCCAATATTGTTACACCGGTCGGTCTGTATCTTATTAGATCATTGTTGTTGCTACTAATTTTTGTCATGTGTATATGTACATCCTTCATGATAGAAGCCCGATGATTTACGCTTTTTCCCCGATAGTTCCGCAGAGCCGTATCGCATGTAAACTGTACATGATAGAACTAGATGCGCTATCTACTAACAGCTCTGCCTATTAGATAGATGAGCAGGAGCAGCCCAAAAAGCTGGCTGAGGTCGTGGGTTCAACTCCCACCCGGTCCATTTCTTCCCGTTATAGAAATACGGTATTAGATTGAGCTTGGTTTTAGTGATTGTCGGACAAATCCAGCAGTAATACCAAAGTCACATCTTCTGATGTTGACAATGAGTTAGCACCCCACGAAATTTCGAGAGTAACATTCTTTCATCTAATCTTTTATTCATCAAGGCTTAAAGAGAAGCTGACAGTGAAAGGTTGCGCTTGACGTCGTTAATATCGCCTCCTCCACC
>JBQGBZ010000041.1:0-13489 GCA_052038215.1 Nitrososphaera sp. | reverse complement strand
TTGAGATTTTTATACACAAAAAGTCATCCCTGCGATAGATCTATAAAATCACATTCCTTGCTTACAGTGTCAAAGATCGCAGCTGTTGCCTTGTAACCGAAGAACCACCCGATAGCAGTTCCAGGATTAATAACCATCGTTTTTCCAACAATCTTATTATCTATCTTATGAGTATGCCCATAAACCACAACATTATATTTGCCTGATTGAATCAAAGCATCTCGTTTTCTAAAATCGGTTCCATGATAGACACCAATTAGGAGATCATCTTCTTCAATTTCACAGATCTCGCCTCTAAGCTCGCCACCTATTTTTTCAAAAGCGTCGATAAGCCCTTTCTTGTCCAAATCATTATTCCCCAATACACCGATCATTTTTAGCCCTGCAAAAGCCTCTACCGCTTCGGGTGTAGTTATGTCGCCAGCATGTATTACATATTCTATTCTTTTATCTCCAAATATCCGCACAGCACCTTCTATGGTCTTGAAATTGTCATGAGTGTCTGAAATTAGTCCGATCTTCACTTTCTTTTTCTAAAGAATAGAGTAGATATAATATAAAGCTAAGAACAGTATCATTGAGGGTCATAATAGAGAGTCGCAGGATAGATTGAATGAATGGAATTCCGATAGAAGTGATTTTGAAACTTATATTTTACTATCAATATGGAAGAGTCCACGCGGAATGTCTCTATAATGTATGTAAACCATAAGTAGTTTACAAAGAAATATGTCCCTTAATCACACAAATGAGGAAAGTAAAAAGCTAAGTGACTCTCAAGACTTAAAAGCCAACAACAACAAAGAAGAGAGTACAGAAAAAAACAATGAAACAACAATAACAAAGACAGCCAAATCTAATGCTTTTGATCTAACAAAATCGGATAACACACCTACTGAAATAATCGATATACTAGATGAGCCGGACGTTGCAGTATGGTCTAAGGGAATAATGAATAAGACCATACCCCTGCAGACAAAGTTCAAGAATCTTCTCACATTAAATCGATAGCCACTCACATTGAAGATAGTAAAGGAAAGACTGAGCAAAAACAAAGCCATTTGGAGCAACAAGTAGATCCGGCCAACAAAGAAGAGGTTGCCGAAGTGATAGACCTAGGGACTTCTCTGACCGATAAAGAAACAACCTTTGTTCAAAGAAGCAAAAAGGAAACTTCATCCTAAGAGTAAAGATCTTTTGTAGATTATCTAATTGTACGATGTTTTATGCTCCCCAGGTGTGCCTATACCTACCTATGCTTACAAAAATTTGCTCGCAGCTCTTCTCAATCTTGGGTATATTATTCTATAAAGAATTGTAAAATATATTATTGTCATGTCGCCTCATCCGTAATATGGCAGAGACTAAAAAGACAATAAAATTTCATGGCTTAGAGGTAGATAATGTAATTGTTAGGATTTCTCAGAGAGAGATAAAGAACCCAGATAAGGTGAAGATTGAAGATTTTGATGCAAGGAAGACTCCAAATAGTTTTGAAAGTGTAAATATTCAAGTTGTTTCAGACTTTGTTACAATTACATTTTACAAAAAAGAGTCTGATAATATAGTCATTCGTAGAGAACTAATTCCAACACATAGTGTGGAGCATATTTGGATTAGCGATTTGCAATAATAATTTCAACTCGCATTTATTTTTTGAGCTCTTGTTTTGTATTGCTTCCCTGATCATTCAATACTACATAACTCTAATTCCTCTTCGAGTTATTAGATTCTCTTGGCTGCACCAAAATGGATCTCGTACAAATATTTCTTGCTTAAGGATTTAAAATCAAAGGCTGAATGGGCGAGTGCACGGAGGGGATATGAGTCCTCTTTTCCCCTGCTTGCTTAAGGATTGAGGCAAATGATACCATGTATTAAATGTGCATAATGCAAAAAAAAGAAGATGAAGGAAATAGTGACTGTGAGGTTTCTAGGACAATGTTTGCCAAGAAACCCAGGAGGCATAGCATGTTATGCCTACATCATTAGAAATAAAGAAGGTCTTTTATCACACGAATCCTGCGGTCTTGCAGCGGACCCAAATTCGCCATCATCCACCAACAGCGTTGCTAATTATACCGCCTTGATAAAAGCCTTTGATTGGCTAATTAAGAATCGATATACAAAAGATATCATTAAAGTATTCGGGAATTCGAAGCTTGTAATTTCTTAAATTAATGATGGAGAACCTGTCATTAGCAGTAACAAGGACGCTATCTCAAAGAATGTTCTTCCGCTGTATACACGAGTAATGAAGATGAAGTCAAAGTTCTATTATGTATCATTTGAGCTGAATAGCGATTATGATAAAAGGCACATTAATGATAAAGAAATAGAAGAGCTATCTCTTTTAGCCTATATAGAAGAAAAAGCGAAAATACTCAAACTAAGAGGAAATGTACTTAGTAGTAATAGCACCAGTAAAAACAGACAAGAACTTAAGCAAAAATTATTCTCTAGTGCTGCAGAATTAATGATGGCGACAGGGAATAATTAGCAAGTGCGATGACCCACTTGGGAAAATGCTAAAAATAATGCATAAACTCTTAGCATATTCATTTTTTGTAAAAGCAGCTTCCCCTCATCGAAAATAATATTGTTCGCTATCAATCTCTTTTCCTTTCTTAGCATTCATCCTCTCTAACTCATTTTGCAGTAAAGCATGACTTAATAGGAGAACATAAAATGGAGACAGATCACTAACACCTCTCATACGCGATAGATGAATATGTTTGTACGATATTTCAAATTGACAGTAATATCGCTGCTTTTGGTTATTCTCACCTATATATTATGGATACCAGCATCTAAACCGCTCTCCTTATACCCTGAGCCAAGAATTCTGTCATCCATACAAGAACCTTCGCGGCATGAATTCAGCAATAATAATATAATCTCATCCTCCTTGTCTCAGAATAGCTCAACACTCTCATCGTCATCTTCTTTATCCCAGGAGTTAATGTGTAACGACACAGTAACAGTATTGGTAGGACCCACCTTAATAGATGGCACAGGAGAGCCCCCAAAACAAGATGCGGTCATAATTATCAGTGGCAACGAAATAGTTGCAGTAACCAATCAAACTGAGTATCAGAGTAAATATTATTCACTTATCAATAACGAAACTACAAGAGAAAATATCTTAAATTTGAGAGGTAAATATGTCATACCAGGTCTTTTTGATATGCATGCTCATGTGGCTGGAGTGAGAAAGAATTCATACAACCAGGATTTTTCAGAGAATGCACTTAAGATGCTCTTAGATTATGGAGTTACTACAATAAGAAGTCCTGCAGGCCCTACAAATCAATCAATAGCCCTAAAACACAATGTATCTGAAGGCATTATAGAAGGCCCTGAAATGTTCACTGCGGGAAGACTGCTTAATGGTCCGCAAATAGCAATACCGTTTGTAGAGAAGCAAATTAGTACTGAAGAACAAGCCCGAGAAGAGGTCCGTAATCAGGCTGCAGCGGGGGTAGATTATGTCAAGCTATATGTCGGCTTACCTCTCAATTTGGTACAAGCGGCCATAGATGAAGCTCATAGCCTAGGAATTGGAGTCATAGGACATCTGTACATGACAAGCTGGACTGATGCAGCAAATATGGGAATTGATGCCTTAACTCATGGAGTACCAGTCAATCCTTCCTTATTGCCATCAGGTGATAGCAGGGAGCAATTCCTCGAAAATGGTGGAGGTCCTTTCGACCATTTCTTGTGGCTTGATTTGTTAGACCTCGATAGTGCTGAGATCAACGAAATGATAAATGCATTAGTGGAAAATAGTGTACCCGTAGATCCTACGTTGAGTATATATGAAACTATGCTAAAGGATGACGGATATGGTTTATTGAACCCACAAAATCAGCTGCGTTGGGCTAAAGTGCTGCAATTAACAAAAATTATGCATGACAAAGGGGTGCAGATTCTATCGGGTTCAGATATACCCAACTTTGGGCTAATTCCAGGAGCAAGTCTTCATAACGAACTGGAGCTATTAACAGAAGCTGGTATAAAGCCGTTAGAGGTCGTAGCGATTGCTACAAATAATGGTGCTGAGGCCCTCGGTATTGACAATAGAGTAGGCACAATAGAATCCGGAAAAGAAGCTGACGTAATCATTCTAACTTCTAATCCCATAGAAAATATAAACAATACAAAGGGGATTGAGGCAGTAATAGTTGATGGCAGATTCGTTGATATAAACGCCCAAGAGTAATCGCCTATTGTCTTCCTTCTTCTTATCCTTCTATTCTTCTTTCTACAGTCCTCCGCTATGGAAGAGATACTTATTATAAAATACTCTTGATAGCATTTACAGTTCATGGATAAAACAAATCTTCTATGAGCGTTGAGAGAAATTGTACTTAGCCTTAACTAAAAGCAAGAAGGGAATTTGCTGGTGTTAAGAACGTCGTCTCCTTTTTGTCTCATCTATCTATCTATTGCCTGTCAAGCTGATGTATTCGTATGCCTTGACAGCGTTATCAAATGCATATTGTACCTGCTGGAACTGTTTTCTAAACTCAGATACATCTTTGGCTACCATAGCAGGCTCCCGCTTGTCTACCACAACACGCTTGATAAAATTAGCAATCTCTTTCATCTCGCCTTCCTTCATTCCGAGTCGCGTGGTCTCAGGTACTCCTATCCTAACGCCACTAGGGTGCATATAGTGTCTGCCGGCCTTGATGTCACCGGGCAGTAACTGTCGATTCAATATAATGCTAGCCTTCTCAAGTTGTTCTTCAATGGTGCCACCGTCTCCAAACTTACTAACATCTACTGCAATCTGATGTGATGCAGTGTATCCATTCTTTTCTCCAAGTAGTCTAAAACCATAGCTTGCTAGTGCTTCTGCCAATGCCTTTGCATTCCTTATCACCTGTTTAGCATATGCTTTTCCAAATTCTAGTGATTCGGCCAGCGCAATGGCCTTACCCGCTACATGATGAAGATGGTGACTGCTAGTGTTACCAGGAAATATCGCCTTCTTGATGTTCTCAGCATGCTTTGCGTATGATACTATACAACCGCCTTGGGGTCCCCATAGTGTCTTATGCGAACTCATGGTAATCGAGTCAGCCCCCTCCCTTAGAGGGTCTTGAAACTCGCCCCCTGCAATCAGCCCCGCAACATGTGCCCCGTCATAATTGACGTATATGCCACAGTCATGCATAAACTCGGCCAATTCTTTAACAGGATGTGGAAACAAAAACAAACTACCACCAAACATCCCTAGCTTAGGAGCCTTACCATTACGTGCCATCTCCTCTATCTTTTTCTTTGTTGCATCCACGTCTATAGTCATCTCTTCCTTTGAAAAAGGATAATGCTCGATGTTGAGCCCATGTACCAGTCCAGCAGTGCCGGAATGTTCTTTCTTTCCATGTGAAATGTGGCCCCCTGATGGTATAGACGCAGCCATCATCCAGTCGCCGGGGTTTGAAAAAGCAGCATATATGGCAAGGTTTGCCACAACTCCGGATGTCGCTCGGCAGTCGGCAAATTCAGCCCTAAAGACCTTGCGTGCAAGGTCATTGCATATCAGCTCTACCTGGTCAATATAGATGCAGCCCGCATACACACGCTCACCTGGCCACCCCTCTGCATACCGGTTTCCAAAATCACACATGAGCGCCTCCCTTACGGCAGGACTTGGAATATTCTCACTTGCTATAAGTGGGATTGAGGTGTTAAACCATTTATGGTGTTCACGCATCAAATGCAAAACATCATCGTAGGACTTTCTAGCACTCATTTCAAATTGATTGATCGAATTGGCTCTTTTAAGTTATCGATCCAAAAATCTATAGATCTTCCTTTTAGTTACTTGATCTCTATGCTGACCCAATGATGATCTTATACTATGACGCTTCTACCTCGTCTATACAAGCAATATCATCCAGATGGCAATATTTAGTGTGCCTCCAGATATTCTATAGAATTTTAGCCGGTATTGCGGTAAGGCGTTTCTTACTAAGGTTCAAAGAGAGGAATAATTTGATCTCAAACCCATAATTAATACAAGAATGATATCTCTCTCACACACATTTGCAGCCCTCACGCAAGCCTACTGACTGCAAATGCCGAACCAAAAGTTACGATGCTTCCAATCAATGTAACAAATCCGACAAGCGTCCAGTTAACATCCGGTAGAAGTAGGACAGGCAAGTCTGCTATGCTAAGAAAATAGGTGCCAAAGGTCATCAAAAATATCCCAAGGACTATCAGCCCAACTATCTTGAACATCTATGCATCGTGGTATTGCGATAGAGCCATAAGAGTGAGCAAGCTTGAAAGATTTGATAAATTGAAATATCAAATCAACCTCGTATAGCAAAGCGATTGAAATGCGTCCAAGAGAAAAAAGGGTAGTAGCAGTAGTAGACCGCGCTTGTATTTTTACAATATCTCGACTTCTTCTCGGAAAGCTTGAGATATGTGGGTATGTGTATGAGTTTATCGCCACAAGACCCTTTAATTGAAATACCTCGGAGACCTTGAATGTCAGCCCCTCTCTACTACGGCTCTAAAACTTATACAGGAAGTTCGAAGGCTCTGTTAACTTAAGGTAATAGGTATAGCTAGGAATGTCCTAGCTTTTCATTGTCTATGAAGAGAAGAACTAGGACAGACCAAGCTATAGTCAGATATGGCATCTACCTGTATTTTAGCTCTAGGAGTTTCAGACTAGCAGCCAGATGTTTAGAATCTATAGTGAAAAGGAGCCATGTAGCAATATGGAAGTGGGTCCAGAAATACTCTGCAATATCAGATAGATTCATGACAGATAGACGGCTGGTTAAAGAGATATTCGTTGATGAGACGCTTATCCAGATAGATGGTTATGATTATTGGCTATGGGTGGCCTACGAACCCAACCTAAACGCATGCCTCATGATGAACCTTTCGAGAGAAAGAACAATTTTTGTTTGTTACCAGTTCTTCAAGCAGCTACGGTACAAATACGGCAGGAAACCTGTTTTTACAGATGGCGCTCAATGGTACAATGATGCATGTAAATGGTTGAGATTACAACATCATGTATATGGTAGCAAACTGAAGAACCTGATGGAGAGATTCATCCAGCATATCAAGGACAGAACAGAATGTTTTGATGATCATTTTCCATGTAGGAAGGAGAATTGTGACAGGCAGCACGTTTGGAACTGGCTGAAAATGTTTGTATTATGCTTGAATGCAGGAATGAACAGGACACGGTTTACTACCTTTTTGATATCAGATGGTGGTTAAGTTAACGGAGCCAGTTCGAAATCCTAAATCCTTATATAGCACTTATTATAAGTTACCTGTCTAATCTTTAATAGTCTGGTACGTTATAAGAGATAGCGTGCGATACAGAAGCAGAACTGACATCATATCACAAATCCTTGAAGCCGCAACGGGAGGAGCAACAAAAACTAAGATTATGTACAGAGCATTCCTGTCATATGCTCAACTGAAGGAGTACCTTAATGTTCTCACTATTAATGGCCTACTTGACTATAATTCCTCAGAACAGGTTTTTAGAACGACCGAAAAAGGAGACAAATTTCTAAAATTATACACTCAGATCGGAGAAATTGCACCACCCGCATTAGATGAGTCTATCCCAGCAAGAAGAAAATAAAGACACACACTAAAGAAGTCAGGCTATGCCTCCTAATTTTTCTCGTATTATTTGTCTGAAAATACATATCTCAAATATTCTCTAATTGAGACCCGCGTCAACACTACAGTAAAAGCATAGCCTGTGGATGAAGCTCCGACTCGTAGGTAATTTTACGTTTCTTTTTTATGTTACCATATCATCTTCTTGTTTTAGTTCTTCTCTATCAATTTTGTTTTTGAAATCTAATCAAAGAGAAAGTTCCATCTATTCCTCACTTTTGTATAGAACCTATATCGTTAGCCAGTGACTTAACTACTTGGGTCCATGCGGTGCTGATGTTTGCCCTATTATATCCACCACCACCAAGCGCAATTATCCTGCCTTGGCAGTACTTGTGGGCCAACTCATGAATAGAGTCTGTAGCAAACATATGTGCTTTTGAAGTATATTGCAAATGCGTTATCGGATCACCTGAAAGCCCATCTGCTCCACATTGTAGTATTATCAATTCAGGCTTTACATCATTTACAAATTGCTCGATCTTGCCAAATGCTTCTACGAATTCCCGATCACTGGCCCCTGGCTCGAGAGGAATGTTAAGCTTGGTGTTTGCTGCTGCACCTTTTCCTACCTCACTCGAGGACCCCGTGCCGGGATAAAGATAGCGCCCATCTTCGTGAATGTCTGCAAAGAACAAAAGCGGATCATCTTCAAATTCGTAAAAGACACCGTCTCCATGGTGTGCGTCGATATCAATGTATGCTATCCGCTTTATCCTATATTTTTCACGTGCAGTCATGATTGCAATACCAATGTCGTTGAATATACAAAAACCGCCTGCAGAATCGCGTCTTGCATGATGCAAGCCCCCGATTGGATTGAAGGCATGATCTACTTTTCTCTCACTCTTGTCTTTACCGTTCACTACCATATTAAGCGCAGCCAACGTCGATCCCACGACATAGAGTGAGGCTTCAAAAGCACCCTTAAATGCAGGTGTGTCACCCTTGTCGAGAAGCACACCTCCGTGTCTGGAGGCTACTTTAACCAATTCAACATACGAGGAGTCATGAAATAATGCTGCATCTTGGTATCCTGCCGTTACTGGCTCTTCCACTATGATATTACCAATGCTTTCGCTCTGTAGCTTATTCCAAAACGCGTAAAGCCGGTCAGTCCCAAATGGATGAGAGCCTCCAAAGCCATATCTTGCTAATGCCTCACCATAAAACACAGCTGTCTGACACATTTTTGTGCCTCTGAGCCAATAATGATAAGCATCTCCAAATAAATATTCTCAACAATCGTTAATTCTTTGTCACTGTATGTTCACAGGGATTGTCAAAGGTATGGCTATGGTTACGTCAACCGCAAAGAGCAGAAGCGGGGCTGAGACCATCATCCGAGTCAGGCTGGGAAAGCTTGGTCTAGGCCTGAGGAAAGGCGACAGCGTCTGTATAAATGGCGCCTGCCTCACAGCTACAAAGATATCAAAAGGCGAAGCTGAATTTGAAATGATATCTGAAACTATCCGACGAACGAACCTTGGTAGTACAAGACCAGGCGAAATGGTTAATGTCGAGCGATCTCTGAGAGTAGGCGATAGGCTCGAAGGTCATTTCGTTTTAGGCCATATAGATGGCACGGGCATGATTGAGGATATTAGAAAGACTTCATCTGAAACGACCATTTGGATAAAGCTGGAAGGAGCGTTAATAAAATCAGTGGTAGCAAAGGGCTCGATCGCCGTTGACGGCGTTAGCCTCACTCTTGTGAACGTCGAGGGTAATCGGGTCTCTGTCTCACTTATACCCCACACGTTGAAGGTAACAACCCTAGGCATGAAGCATATAGGTGACCGTGTTAACATTGAAACAGATGTTCTGGGTAAATACGTAATAGCCAACTTGCCAAATGATAGAACTTAAAAAATATTTAATCTTCCTCTCTGCATTATGTTCTGAATATGCCTATAGTAACAGTGGCGACATATAGTGGAAGAACTCAGACGGAAAAGGATCGATTGGCAGAAGCGATAACCGATGAGATTATGAAATTATGGAAGGTGCAGAAAAAGGATGTTATAATAGTCTTTCAAGAAGCAACTCATGGGAACTGGTATGCATCAGGTGTTCGTTTATAGCGTCGGCCGGATAGTCATTACCTACTGATAGTAATCTTAAGGAGGAATCTTGTCCTCGTTTGATTAGCTGACTTAGTGCTACCAAAAGATTGGTAACTACCAGAACTTTAGTAATCTTTTAATAAGCTTAGTCAAAAAAACTATTAGTTGTCCCTTGCAGAAGCAATAGCAGCACTCAAAGCTGGCAGATTTGTGCTTGTCCATGATGACAAAGCTCGTGAAAATGAAATCGATATGGTGGTCGCTGCGGAGCATATCAAGCCTTATCATATTGCGACTATGAGAAAAGACGCAGGAGGACTTGTGTGCCTTGCAGTCGCAAACGAGATCACAAGCAAGCTCGGGTTGGTCTATATGCATGACATCATAGCAGAGATGGGTAAGGTAAACCCTATCTTTTCAAAATTGACCGAGGGTAGAACCAGCTATGGGGATAAACCCTCATTTTCAATAGCAGTAAACCATCGCTTCACACATACAGGCATCACCGATCAGGATAGAGCACTTACAATAATGAAGATGGCAGAAGTTTGCAAGAACATTGACAATGGAGGCATAGAACAATTCGCCAGGGATTTCCGGGCACCAGGCCATGTGCCGATACTTATAGCGTCAAAGCGCCTTTTACACGACAGGATGGGCCACACCGAGTTGTGTGTCTATCTGACACAGCTAGCAGACATCAAACCCGCAGTAGCCATTTGTGAAATGATGGACTCAATGACTCACAGGGCGCTCTCTATTGAAGCGGGAGAAAAATATGCTGCAAGATTTGGCATCCCTTTAATTGATGCAAGCGAGCTCAAAGCTAATGCCAGGGTGGCATAACCAACAATTGATTTATCTTGCGATAGTAGTTTCACAATTTAACAGCGAAGTAACTTTCAAGATGTTAGAGGGTGCTAGAGATCATGCTGCTACAGTAAATGCTAAGGTAAACTACATCATGTATGTGCCTGGCACCTTCGATATGCCGCTTGCCGTCGAAGGATTGTTGAAAAAGAAGAATGTAGATGCAGTAGTCACGCTAGGTGCTGTGATAAAAGGGGATACTAGACATGACGACATTGTAGCTGAAAATGCAGCGCGACTGATAGCTGATCTATCTCTAAAGTATGGTAAGCCAGTTACACTTGGTGTAGCTGGGCCTGGCATGACAATAGAGCAAGCAAGAGCACGAGCAAAGCTAGTACCTGCCAGAGCGGTCAATGCGGCGGTAAATATGGTTTTGCGATTAAGAAAGCTACAAAAGACAGTCGGCGGAGGGATTGTGATAATAAATGATACAGCTGACAATAATTAGAATTGAAGGATATGGGCCGTGGACTCTCACGCTTGGAAGTGACAGAGAAGCACAGCTTCAGATGCTTCAGGCAAGGATCTATCATGATGTACAAAGACTATTCTCAGGAAGGGACGGCATTGTTTTCTTCAACAGATTCGATGAATACTTTGCAATAACAAACGGTATTGATGCAGACGATCATCTACGCATAAAGAATGAGCTTGCAAGTCTGTACGACAATATGTCAATGTCTATGACAATTGGCGCTGGAAAGACCGCATTTGATGCGAACCTTGATGCTTACCGCACAAGAAAAGAGGGGAAGATGACGCTCGACAACAACAACAACTCCAAGATATTTGGCAGTATCAATTCTCATGCAGATATAGCACAAATAATGCATATCGATATAGACAGTTCAGCTAAGGTTGGCAATTGGCTATCGCCTTATGAACTGACGGCATTCGTTATGAAGATCTATAGCAGGATTGCAGAAGACTTCCTCAAGCACAATTCGCTTGCGTTCTTCCTTGGAGGTGACAATATCATGGTAATTTCTAATGGCATGACAAAAGAGCAAGCTGACAAAGTGTTAAAGAAGGTGACAGCTGACAATGATATTAAACTTAACTGTGGCATAGGGATCGGTAAGACAGGCAGGAAGGCAGCAGAAGCTGCGACTAAAGCGCTTGACACAATCAGAGATCTGCGAGAAACAGGGAAGATACAATCAATTTACGAGATACAATGTCCTTAGCATTAACAAATGTCAGCCTGCTTTTGGGTAAAGAGCTTGAACATGTTGATAAGGGATACATTGAGATTGAAGATGGCAAGATAAGGAGCACCGCTGCTGGTAGTTACAAAGGTTCAGGCAAGAAGATGGATGCAAAGGGATTCATAGTCATACCAGGATTTATCAATGCACATACACATATTGCAGATTCAATAGGAAAAGATATAGCGGCTGGGCAGAGGCTTGATGCACGAGTGCATCCTGTGTTCGGTGTTAAGAAGAAAATTCTACAAAAGAGCTTACCAGAACATCTGAGGACATTCATTAGGAATTCTGCGATTTCCATGATGAAAAAGGGAATAGTTGCATTTGCTGACTTTCGTGAAGACGAACTTGAGGGGATAAGGCTTCTAAAAGATGCTATCAGAGGTTTGCCGATAAAATGCGTAACCATGGGGAGAATAAATCATTACAGCAACCCAACGGATGTCACTGGTTTACCGGCTGAAAAAGAAGAGCAGGCTAAAGATGTTGTTGAGATGGCGGATGGACTTGGAATAAGTGGTGCAAATGAAAACACAGATGCAGCTCTTGCACAATATAGGCAACTGGCAGGCAAAAAATTGATTGCAATACATGCCGCTGAGTCAAAAGAGACAGTCGAATTTTCCAAGTTACACACTGGCAGGAGTGAGGTAGACAGGATAATGGAACATCTAAGGCCGAACTTTGTTGTACATATGACGAATGCAACAGAGGACGAGATGTCGCTAGTTGCAAAAAGTGGAACTGGTATTGTAATTTGCCCCAGGGCAAACGGTGTGCTCGGCGCAGGGATTCCAAAGGTTGGCCAAATGCTCAAGCAAGACTGCCTGATTGCCATTGGAACGGACAACGTTATGCTAAACTCTCCAGACATTCTGAGAGAGCTAGATTATATCTGGAAGGCGTCGAGGGCAACTGAGGGTGAGATGTTAAGAGCACGAGATCTATTGAAGATGGTAACCATAAATGCAGCACAAATTTTAAGACTAAATAATGGGTGCATAGAGACTGGGCGCGCTGCAGATCTAGTATTTATTGACAAGAAACATGTTGACCTCTATCCAATGCATGATCCATATGCCTCAATTGTTCATAGACTGAGTCAAAGCTCTCTCAGAGCAGTCATGATCAATGGGCGATTTGTGGATTGAAAATAATAATCAACAGTGCAATGACAGTTGATGGCAAGATAGCGACATCAAGCGGAGATTCAAAAATTTCCTCAAGAAATGATCTTGTGCGAGTCCACAAGCTGCGGGCCTCAGTTGATGCCATAGTAGTAGGGATCTCTACAATTCTGGCAGACAATCCGAGGCTTACAGTAAGACTAGTGAAGGGTAAGAATCCTGCTAGGGTAATAGTTGATAGTAGAGGTAGGATCCCTCTGGACTCCCAGATAATGCGCACTGCATCTAAGATCAAGACTATTGTAGCTGTCACAGATAAAGCACCCGAGGAAAAGCTGATGAGATTAAGAAATATGGGCGCAGAGGTGCTGGCGATAAGCGAAGGCAAAAAGGGACAAAGTGCCGCTGTGCCACACGGGGTTAACCTCAAACTGTTATTTCGCAGATTGGAAAAGATAGGATTTAAAAAAATATTGGTAGAAGGGGGAGGTGAGCTAAATTCGTCGATTTTGCACCTTGGGCTTGTTTACGC
>JBQGBZ010000040.1:0-1804 GCA_052038215.1 Nitrososphaera sp. | reverse complement strand
GACAAAAGCTCTTCTTTGGCCCTTCTCTCAAGATGGCGACGGCTTGTTACTATTAAGTTAAAGTAATGAAGCATGTGTTCCACCATCCCCGCTACCAGATAATAATAAGCAGAAGATCGTATCTTTATTTTTCTGTTGGATGCATCTATGATTGCAATATATGTAGAGCAGATAAACCATCGATAAATAGCTACAAGGACACGCAATAAAGACCTTCAAGTTCACCCCTCTTTTAATCAGGAATAATAAGGATGCAAGCGTTACTATCCTAAATATCGGATTTGATATCCCTCAAATCTGATATTACAGCATACTAACTATTACTCTTCCACGATACGCACATCTTCTTATAAAGTCCTTGTATTTGCCTTCAAGTAGTAGGCATTCCACTAGTATGACGGGCAAATAACAAGATTAGCTCTTTTCAACCTTGTTGGAATAGATGAGGAGTTTCACAATTTGTATGCAACCCGAACTCCTTGTTACCTTGCATCAACATGAGATCAAGCACGTTTCTGAATTGTGATATTCTTCTGGAGAGCAGCAGCAACCTATTCTGATTCGTCTCTGGCATATTTTAGCAATCTTTCACGTGCCCCAATTTCTGTTTGAATGCTGACTTTGTTGTTAATGCAAAGCTTTTATTTCAAGCAGGTAATAACAGGCTCGATATATTGCGCGATGCAACTTACTAGTGGAAAGTAACAACTTGATCTATTGTAATACTCATTATAGGGCTTGCTGTGAAAACCCAGTAATTCTTATTATACATATAATGAAAGTCAGACTACGATGGGCGGCGAAGTAGGTGTTTCAAAAATCGTGGTCGGTGTAGATGGATCCGAATATTCTGAAAAGATCTTCAAATTAGCATGTTTCATTGCAGCAAAATGTAATACAGGCCTCTTAATTGTAAACATTTCAGAGGTTCTTCAAGCAGAAGGACTAGTAGGTTTTGACCTGTCAAAGAAAGCAAGACAGGAACTTGAAACGGGTGGAAATATGCCTCTACTCGAACGCTGCCGTTTTGAAACAAACGATGTAGGCGTTATTGATACACAAATTCTAACGACATCTGGGCATGTGGCAGAAATGATTTTGAGAATTACCGATTTGGAGGGCGTTGATATGATAATCCTAGGTAGGAGAGACCTGAATGGACCAAAGAAACTTCTTCTTGGCAGTGTTTCATATAATGTAAAGCCCTCATGCAAAGTGCCCTGTTGTGATTGCAAGATAGGATATATTTTAGAAGATTCTAAATGAGCCTTTTGATCTCTTTTTTTACTGAATCAAATCCACTCATTCAAGCTTTGCTTGCTACTACTTTTACATGGGGCGTGACTGCTCTTGGTGCCGCCTTGGTCTTTCTTGTTAGAACTATTGATAAAAGAACTATGGATGTTATGCTTGGACTTGCCGCTGGAGTTATGGTCGCAGCAAGCTTTTGGTCACTGTTGCTGCCAGCAATAGAAATATCGACCAAGGTAGGGTTGGGATCAATGGCATGGGTGCCAGCTGTTGCAGGTTTTGTGATTGGAGGGGTATCCATCTTGGGAATGGACAAAGTCCTGCCACACCTTCACCCAAATCTTCCTCCTTCTCATGCTGAGGGTCCAAGAACGGGCTTGCGACGCACAATTCTCATGGTATCTGCCATAACCATGCATAATATTCCAGAGGGGCTAGCAGTAGGCATTGCCTTTGGAGCAGCCGCACTGGGTTTACCAGAATCAAGCATAGGTGCTGCAATTGCCCTTGCAATAGGCATAGGCCTGCAGAACTTTCCAGAAGGAGCAGTAGT
>JBQGBZ010000039.1:0-8863 GCA_052038215.1 Nitrososphaera sp. | reverse complement strand
TGGACTGATCAAAAAATACTCAAACCTTTGTCAAGAATTCCATATCTCAATGTAGCCCTGCATTAAGCCAGTCGATGCTTTAAGGACAATTAAGCTACAAGGTGGACAATATAAGAACCAGCACCGCACATACAGTATGTTGCTGATCTATTAGGGTATGACACGGGAAATGGTGCGTGGAAAAGGCACCGTCTCCTTGATATCTCCGACATTTGTTATCCACCGCATCAAACGCTCAATGCCAAGCCCAAACCCACCATGTGGTACGGAACCATAATTTCTCAGGTCAAGATACCAATCATAGGCTGCAGGGTCAAGCCCCTCTTTCTTAATGCGTTCAGTGATGGAGAGGATATTGTCTTCTCTTAGACCACCACTTGTTATCTCGCCAAAGCCCCTTGGTGCCAACATATCTGCGGCCAGACCACTACCGCTATGCTGCGGATTCTCCTTTACATAAAAGGGCTTGATTGTAAGTGGATATCCTACGACAAATATTGGTTTTGTGGAATCCTTAGTAAGCTCCCGTTCAGATTCAATATTAAGATCATCACCGAGCTGTATCTCTCGCTTGCTGTCATCTTCTTGAGTAATCATTAAGCCTTTTGACCTGATGATTTCAATTGCCTTTTCATAAGACAGACGCTCAAAGGGTGGCGCGATATTTTTCAGTTCAGCAGTATCACGTTTTAGATATGTTAGTTCCTCTGTTCTTTCCCTGACCGTATTTTGGATAACGTACGAAATAAGCTGTTCCTGTACTTTCAAAAGGTCTTCAAGAGTTACCCATGGCGCCTCAGCTTCCAGGTGAGAAAACTCTGCAAGGTGTCTGACAGTTCTAGATCTTTCTGCACGAAATGAAGGAGTAAGACTCCATACGGGTCCAAGTGAAAAAATCATCGCTTCCAAATATAACTGCGCACTCTGCGACAAGTAAGCTTCTTCATCGAAATATTTCAGCTTAAAGAGCGTGGAGCCCCCTTCTACTGCACCTTTGACAATGACCGGTGCTGTCACTTCCATCCAGTTGTTTTCTACAAACCAACGCCGGGCATAGTCAAGAACGGTTGCACGTATTTTCGCTATCGCGATCATCTTGCGCATGCGCATTGCTAGATGCCGCTTGTCAAGCAACAGTTCTTCACTTTGATACTCACCTATAGGATAATCTGATCCTGCAATATTGTATATCCTGAGATTGTTTCCCTTTATCTCATATCCTCCCTCTGGAGCTCTTGCGTCTTGGCTTACAATTCCTGTCACCTCAACTGAAGATTCTATAGTAAGTTGGGTTGCCTTTTCAACAGGGAAGACGCATTGGATCACTCCCCCTCTATCATCTCGTACAAGCACAAACGCATTCTCTTTTTGTTTCCTTAAACGATAAACCCAACCCCTAATCATAACTTCCCTACCAATATGGTCTGACGACTTGACCTCGTTTGCTCTGAGAGGCATTGAGGTTAGGTTTCTTATCTAATTCTTAAGTTTATCCAGCTTAAAACTCGAGCTATTGACTCTGTAGGAGAGGATAATGCCTGTCTTGGGTTACCCCAGATATGTTAATTTTGACAATGCATCTCTGTTTTTGCTGGTTCAGTAAGAGATTTAAAGTAAAACCATGATTATCTGTAGGATTGTGAAGTTTTTATCATCAGGACGGGGTCGGTGGCATGCAGCTGAAAATCGAGATGAGTATTAAATGGCAAAAAATTTTAACAATTATGAAGCGGTAAATAATAATAAGATTTCACTACTTCTCCGTATTTAGAAGCTACTTTACTAGTAACTATATTACAAAATCCTGAAACATTGTTTGTTTAATAGTGTCTGCCAGCTCTTCAAGTTCTTTTTAGTACACTTAAGGTCTTTGTTTAGTTATTCCTCAAGTATTATTATGATGGGCTTTGAACTATGATCAAGATAAGTGTCAAAACCATTATCAGAACGAATTAATGTTTTTAATTGACATTGTATCGACAAAAGAGAAGCGAGATCCATCAGAGTAGCCGTCAAAAAACCAGAGTAAATTTAATGTTAAAATAGAGCCTTTAAGAATAAAGAAGAGTTAAGTGACGATTGAAAAAAAGAAGAAGAATCAAAGACAGGTTGTCATCTCAAGGAGCGCTACCGATGGCATCATCAGCTATTCCAAGTCACTCCATCCCAACGAAGCGATCCTCATTCTGCAGGGCAAGACAAGTCCTGAACTCATCATTATCGAGGGTCTTGTAATTCCGCCTTTTGCTTTAAGTGGACCATATTACTCGGGATATTCCAACTTTTATCTGCCATCTGATGGTTCATACATAGGCAGCGCTCACTCTCACCCAGGGGGTTCAAACAAACCGTCGCTAGCGGATATTAATAGAGGGTTTTATGGTGCCGTTTCAATCATAATCGCTTATCCTTATGAAGAGAGGAACATAGCAGCTTATGACAGGAATGGCAACAAATTGGAAATCAAGGTTAAAGATCCCTTATGAATGATTTTTCCCTTAAGGCGAGCAAGCTTCTGATTTTCTAATTCAGATACACAGTAGTCGCTACATTAGGAACAAAAGACGACCAATATCCCGCTTGTAGTTGAGTCTAAACTACTAGGATCATATCGTATTCTTTTAAGGATATCATACACGGATTGGAAATCGCGGGTTCGGTAGAACCCAGAACGATATCACTTTGTATAACGAACTATGTTCCGAGATTTAGTGGTACCACACTTAAGTTTCTAAATTCTTACAAGCTAAAATCACACGTAACAAAATTAGCAGCGTTAAGCTGAGTTGAGTCAGAAGCCCCTTATCCTATATTTCGATGCTTTTCAACTACTCCAGCCACCAAAACGATAAACTTTCTTTGCTTCCTTATTTTAATACAGCAATTCGTTGTATCGAGGCGAGCTTTGAGCTGGATTATTCCTTAAGTTTATCTAGCTTAAAACTTGAACTATTGATCCTTTGTAGGAGCAGGAAATACCTTTCTTGATTCTGTTGGTTCTTCCGTTGTTTAAATCAGTTGTCGATTAGCCAGTTGGTAGCTCGGGTAATATGACAATAAACGTAAATTGATAATAGCAGGCTAGCGTATTATACTATTGGCGGTAGTAGTAGAATAGGAGCTATTATCTCTGGTCGCCATGACCTGTATTCGACTTGCTCCCAAACTCCCACAGGGATAGATACAGGTCACTACTACCGCCAGTCTCAATCTACACTGTTGTCCTATTCTTGACACCATTTATACATTTTTCCTTCTAGAAGCTATCTATTTAGTATAAATTAGATAGAAGACGATTAGTTGTAATGAGCGATTTTGTGGTAGTATTGTTGCAATTTTAATTTTCATTATGTATCGTTTGTTCTAGCCACAACATCGTTGCCCAATGCTCTCTTACCATTGCCCGGAGCTTAGGATACTTCCTCAAAGCCCAATAGTACGCTTCTTTTGCTAGCTTGTCAGCTTCCCTATTTTCATCACGCTTTACCCATTCAAACCTTATATTATTAGGAGCGAACTTTGATCTTAAGACAATAGCTTTATCATACAGCGAACTGATCCTTGCAGCCCTTGGACTGTAATCACTGCTCTTTAGCTTTCTCATTATTAGTTGACTGTCGCCTCTCACTAGAATTTCATAGTCGGCGTTACCGTTAGCATAGCCTTTTTGTACCAGCCATTCCATAGCCCTTATTGCACTGCCATATTCAGCAGCATTACTATTGGCCTGAGGGGAAAAAGGTTTAACTGAATTAACTAGGCCATATTCTCTGCACAACACTGTAGCGCCCTCATTTTTTACTACAAAACCATAACATGGAATGCCAGCAGGATTTGCTGGTTCACATAAACCATCAAAATTAACGAATAGCTTTCTTCTTGCTGTCATTATTCCTCTTCTTCTCCTTGGCAAGTTTTTTCTCCATTTTAATTCTCACGACTCAATGATGATACATTGCATCTATTCTTTATGCTCAATATAAATACAAATATGCCAGAATATAGCTTCAAGGAACAGAAAATGTAAACTTTGGTTTCAGCAACAAGAACTTATGAAAATTAGTCATGGTTCTTAGGACAGATAAATAAGCTGATCTTTGATTTTGCGAATTCAGAGTTGATCAAAGTATCAATATATGCCTGCAAGTTTTGTACTATCGACCTTTCCTTTTCTTCGGTCTTGTATCGTAAATTACCGTATCTCCAATTTTGTGATAAACCAATATACCATGCAACTTATTGCCACAACCACAGGCAAGCATCTTAATATCGTGTATATTACGGTAGCCGCAATTACTGCAATGAAATGAGTAAAGTTCTAGGATCTTTCCTTCTTTTCCTTTTCGAAAGTCGCTTCCAAGATCTCTTTTTAGTTTATCATAAACATCATCTATATTTGACAGGATATATCTAAGATAGGTTAATAGCTTAGAACCTTTAACGTTTTGGCTCTGTCCAGAGATAGATTGAACTATTACAAGAAGATTTTGATAACCTCTTTACCACATTGACCTGCCGAGACTTCGGCGGATTACTATCTTATGAAGTCAGAGGATCATAACATAAGAAGACGGTGATGCATAACTGAAACATTATAAGAGACAGTAGAAGGAAATACGTGAATTTTCTGATATACCCTTTAAATTCACAGTATTCTCATATTGCTTGATGAAAACTACACTTACAGCAGTAGTTGCAGCTTTTGCAATCATTGGCGGGATCTTTGGAGTTATACCGCCGGTACAGGCACAGTCCAACACTACGGACGGTACAGCCCCGAATATGTCCATGGAAATGGGAGGAGACATGATGAGCATGATGCGTGAAATGATGGCAAACCACAAGTGGGGTATGATTTCTAGCATCAATAATGACGGAGAGGTAGACTGGATCATTTCAGGCCACTGGATGATTGATTTGGCTCCTCAGAACGATACTGCCATGTCTAATGCTACAGGCATGGTCAGCAATATTGCAGGGTTCAATGCGATAGTTAACATGGTGAGGCTTGATGGCACAGCTATGCATAATCATGAGATATCTGACTTCACACAGGTTGGAGACTCCACCTTTAACAGCGAGACGAACACGACTACAATAACAGGCACATCGACTGTTACAATGCGCGAAGGTCCTGTCCCCAATGTACAAACAACAATAGAGTTAGCACAGGACACAGTAATAGCGATATCTCTTGACCCAGCTGCACTTGAAAATCACTTTGGAGACGCACCAATCTATGGAATAGTGATCTCTCCAGAAATGATAGAAGAGATGATGATGAGGTATGGTGACAATATGGGCATGATGCAGGGACAGACGGATGGAATGATGATGAATAGCAGCGATGGGATGTAGACAAGTAAATACAGTACAGAAGCTGATGATGTTTGAATAAATGTGGAATCAATTCCACCCCCATTTTTTGGATTATATATATAGCCGTCAACTATGAATCATTTTTCAAAAAATCTGTCTGAAGTTTTATGGTCATCATGGTTGCTATCCTTTTGTGTCAAACTGACTTCATTTTTGCGACTCCTGTAGAAGCATCTGCTCATCCTCTACTTATAAACAACCAATGGCCGTATGTCAAAAAGCTCTGTTCCATATTATATAATATATTATTTATTGATGGGAGAATAGACAACTTGTTACAACCTGTTTATCAGATATGATTTGTATAACTATATTTGATCATTTGCTTGGCTCAATGTAAAGTGTCAA
The DNA here is from genome assembly GCA_052038215.1 of Nitrososphaera sp. GTDB lineage: Archaea > Thermoproteota > Nitrososphaeria > Nitrososphaerales > Nitrososphaeraceae > Nitrososphaera. The sequence continues at coordinate 3,136 of JBQGBZ010000039.1, read as the reverse complement.
AATCATAAGCAGAGCTCTTTTTGCTATAATATGTGATCTTGATGCAAAAAAGAAGAAGAGGATGAGAAGAGTATGCCAAATATGTTCTACTCTGAAATCATATATCAGTCATCGTTGTCCTTATTCACAGATTTATTATCCATTGAAGACGATTCACGAGCTTGATGGAAAAGCTCTAGTAATAGGATCACAGCAGTAGTTTCGTACAAAAGGAAGTTATATCCCCCCAACTTACACAGAAAAAGAAAATGTTGAATACAGGCATGCAGAAATTTTTACTGGTCACGCATCACATATTTGATTGCTTTTGCCATTGCCAACGACGATACTCCAGCTACAGCTATTACGAATGCTACAGTGCTTAATGGCAGCAATATGTTCAGCGAAACCAGTGTAATTACTAGAACCACCACAGATGAGCCGAAAATAATTGCTAGCAACTTGCTGTCGACATTTCTCCATTTGCTTGCAATGTAGCCTAGAGGTCCAAGATAAATAGCACCAATGAGCATACTTGATAGGCCTCCTGCCAAAATTGCACCAGCCTCACCGCCTCCTGCTGTTGTATAAGCGCGTTCTGCAGCCATCAATATTCCAAATAGCGGATACAATCCTACCTTGACTGTTGCCTGCAGCCAGGGCTGATCTCTCTCATATTCTGCAACCTGCGGGCTAAATGAATAATAGATATTGTTGAAGACCTCCATGAATGCACTACCAGATGCTGTCGACAAGATGTAGTGGTCACGGAAATAGCGCAAGTACTGTACTTGAGGTGTTAGGTCTGAGCCAAAGGCAGCTGTTGCGATAAGACACTGGGATTGTGTTGGCTGAGGCTGTAGATTTGCATCGCCAGTTCCTTGTTGTACTATTAGGTCTATCCTACTGCTTTCGCCCTGACCGTTGATGTTATTTGCAGCCAGTGTGACCGTTCCCGCCTTTGAGAAGGTGTAATCATAAGAATACGTGCCAAACTCAGATGACATATGTGTGTTATGAATCTCACTGCCATTCTGTAGTAAGACGAGATCAAACGATGATCCCCTAACGAGGTCGCCTGTTGCCGGATCTTGTATGTTCATAACAAACGTTGTTGGAGTACCTGTTTCAATTATGTCCGGACCCCATGACAGCTGGAAAAGGAACTTTTCTCCTGGGAGCGACAGTATGTCAAGTGGGAATTTCGGATTCTCTGCGGGTGCAAGCGTAAATTCTGCAATTTCGCTCTCACTTATTGTATCCTCAATACGGTGCAGCATGGCGTTGTTGATTACAAAATGTACGATACGGTTCTGCTCAGAGCTGTAATCGTCAATAACTACAGCTTGCGCCTCAAGCTCCCTACCGTTCAGCGTTCCACGATAGCTGTTCGTCTGCAACTCTTCGATAGTCTTTGGGAACTGAACTTCGGTGTGGAGCACAGGCACTTGATCTACGTAGTTGTGTTCCCAGGTAAAGGGCATTTCAAACTTGATCGTTTTGTTTGAATAGCTGAAGTTGTTAATCTTGTCATAATATGACTTTACTAGCATTTGTTCTTCACTCTGTGCGGTTTGTATACTAAACATGTAGGAGCTTCCGATGCTGACGTAAAGATCAAATTGTTGATCGGACTGCAGCGTAAGTCCAGGACTGCTATTCTCAATTATTGCTACAATATGGTACAGACCGCCTGCTGTAAGTATTCTGCTCCGCACTTCAACTGGAGCTTCCTGACTCACTTCTACCTGCGTGCTTGGGTTAGCCTGGCCATTCACCTCCCAGCCTTGTATATCTCTGTCTGGAATCAGATTTACACTTACAACACCATCAGATGATCTGAATCGCTGATCAAGCAGAACTTCGTCATTCAATTCAACGGATATTCTAAAGTCAATACCTGGAAGAGTAGAGTTACGTGACACATCACCATCTAGAGCTCTCACTATGAAGGTGGGCTTACTGCTATGAACCTGATCGAGAAAAGCTGGAGATAATGATGCTTCTACTGAAACCTGCTTATCAGAAATGGCAATAGATGGAGAAGTATCAGTTCCCAGTCCATGTCCATATGCAATAATCATGGAAGAAAGGATAACGATAAACAGCAAGGTTAGCGAAACAGAATATCGGTTCAAAGTTACGTACATAGTTGACGCGTATACAAATTGAAAGCAATCACTATATAAAGCACTAAGCCGAGCAGCGAAAATCAAGAGAATAAGAGATCTCGATTATATTTTGAATTCGCAATATGAAGTATCTTTAACATACCTAAATTCTGCGATTGGTATTTCGCAAATCTTTCAACGTTACTCAGAGGTGCATTCCACTGTCTATTAGTAGCTTATGATTGGGACATTCATTTAATTCAATAGATCCTATTGCTTGTTAAGTTGTGTTTAAGCGCATTCCAAAGCAATGAAAGGTAACTACTTCCCAATCTCAGCATAGTTCTTAAGAATCTGCCCTGCTATCTATAGCGGTTTTATACAGTGATTGCCATAATATTATAGAAGCGTAGTGAATTAAAGCAGACTGCGTTAGCAGATAATAGCGGGCTACTACTCCCCTTCTCCCCAGAAGACCCGCATACTTCGACCGCTAACACAGTCTTCTCTAGTAGACTAAAGAATGTGATACTTATGCATTATTGCACTTGAGCAGAGTTATTTTGTATTCTTCATTTAAAATAATGTTACCTAGAAGAACTAGATGTTGCTTCAGATACGCTTTGAGACTCAGTCCAATGTTATGACGTTAATACTTGTTTGCTTTTCTGCTGCTTGATATGTAGTGTCTATAAAATGATGTGCACAGGGGTGGTATTACCACAATTCGATGTGAAAGGGGTACCTGCAAGTACTCATCATGGTTAATGGTATTATCAAATAGCAGAGTGAAAAGAATGACAGAAAGATGTAGAGACATGGGCCAAAGGTCAAATCTACCAAAGCAACAAATAGCCTTTCATCTTTGGTATATGCTAGTTATGAAATGTGCTTGTTGTGGCGGGGACATGCTGACTGAGAAGGATATTGGCAACTCAGTATTATACAAGTGTGCAGATTGCGGATTAAGCGACACAAGAATAAAGAAGGATCAGGGGAAACTAGCAGATAGTAGCTAAAAGACGTGTAACAGCTTTAGGCAATTG
>JBQGBZ010000038.1:0-1009 GCA_052038215.1 Nitrososphaera sp. | reverse complement strand
TGAGGGCAAGGCTCTTAGTTTTTCCCATGGAGCAGCAATACACTGGAAGTGGATAGTGCCGCCCAAGAACGTTGACGTTATAATGGTCGCCCCAAAGGGTCCAGGGCAGCGCGTTCGTGAGCTCTATCAAGAGGGATTTGGCACCCCATCACTTGTTGCGGTTTATCAAGATCATACTGGCAAAGCATGGGATAGGGTTCTTGCTATGGCAAAGGCCATAGGCAGCACACGCCCAGGGGTTCTACAAACTACGTTTAAAGAAGAGGTAGAGACTGATTGGTTTGGCGAACAGGTTGACCTGTGTGGTGGAGCCCATACGATGATGATGAATGCCTTTGAGACTCTTGTCGAGGCAGGCTATCAGCCAGAAGTTGCGTATTTTGAATGTCTTCATGAATTGAAGCTAATCGTTGATTTGGTGCAAAAGTATGGTATTGCAGGGATGTATAACCGGGTCAGTGAAACGGCAAGGTACGGAGGTCTTACTCGGGGGCCGTATGTCCTAGATAAAGAAGCCAAAAAGAAAATGGGAGACGTCCTCAAGCAGATTCAGTCAGGTGAGTTTGCTGAAGAGTGGATAAGCAAGTACAAGAAAGACGGTAAGAACTCTTTTGCTCGCTATATGAAGGAGATTGAAAATCATCAAATAGAAAAAGTGGGCAGAGATATGCGAAGAATGATGTGGCCAGACGCACCTGAAGTTTAATCTTGAGCAAATCCATCTTTTATGTTTTCAAGTTAAACCCTTAGAAGAAAAAAGAAGCTGAGAAATGAGCAACGCGGCTAGCAAGAGGTAGAGGGCATAATGATATGCTCTCTCTGTCTCTGTCTCTCTATTTTCTATATCCTTACTTGGTATTTTCTCTGATGTGGTTAATAATGACGGGAAGCGGGGTACCTGGCCCAAAATTGCCAGTCACGCCCTGTTTTTCCAGCTCATTTCTATCGCTTTCAGGTATTATGCCGCCTCCAACGACCAAAATATCTACTCCTCCCTTCTCTTTAAGAA
>JBQGBZ010000037.1:0-12581 GCA_052038215.1 Nitrososphaera sp. | reverse complement strand
TTCCCATGTGCACTTTGAGACAAGGATGATGGGTGGCGCAGTCATAATAGCCGCGTATAAGTGATAGTAGAGATGCAATGATTCACTTTATCGTACTCAATGCAATCTGCTTGGATATTGTGGGCAACTCATACAGAATATGCATTCTCCCATAGTGCCAGTATTTGCAAGAGAAATGCTTGCAGCGGACTGTTCTCAAGTTGGCCTAATCTGCACTGCAAATTATCTTCCGTACATGTTTGCCCCTTTCTTCATCGGACCGTAGCTCGATAGGCTCAACAAATCCTATGTTGTCTTCTCTGGCATCGTGCTTAATGTTATTTCTATCCTTGTGGGTTCTAGTGTACAATCGACACTGGAAGTTGCGCTTTACAGGACTCCTGCACGAGTAGCCCATCCTCTCTTCTGGCAATCTTCCGAGTTATTGACGTCTATCAATTCGTCTTCCGATTTCCCAGTCAGGAATATTTCTATGTACATTGGAGCTTGGATCTTAGGGTTTATGGTTGTACCTTTGATTGGAAAACTGATTCTAAACTTATTTGACTGACTATTATGCTCTATTCCAGCTTTCTGCAGCAACTAGGACTGTAGCAGTTGTGCCCTCTGTACTTTTGCGCTACTACGGCCGGTCTGATGTTCGAAAGACTCAACAGGTTCGAGCAAGGTCGGTCCAATTATTCAAAGAAATTACTAATCATCAAGGCTTGGCGGAGTTATACTATATGCTATGCAATCATGTTTAGGGTAGTGCTTGCAGTCTCTCCTGCGCATATGCGCAAAGCATCATTTACAGCTGAACACATTTAGATGATACTCTGCTTTTTTTGCGCTTCGCGATTTGCTACTCTTCTATTGCTCGTGGCAAGGGTATCAGATACAATGAGCTTGCACTTGCATTGGCTGTGCCAGCTACGGCAGCGGGTATGATTATCTCTTTTCTGTCACACTCAATTCTATCATTTGCAATATCAATTACATTATTTGGGCTTTCGGCTAGCATATTTTACCCGAATTCCTTCAGCCTTGTGACAGAAATACACCCTCTGAACTTGTCGGTTCAAAACTGGGTGTATATAATACCCTATTCGGCATAAGGTGGACGACTGGGCCAATAATGGTAGGATTTGACTAAGATGCTCTTGGCTCAGGGAGCCCTTATCTTGCTTTCATTATCATAGGGGCCAACTTACAGGTGCAAATATACCATTTAGAAAATATAGTAATCATTTTTAGGCATAAGGTGTTAGTTTGTATGCAATGCATAAACAAAAATATGCCCTCGAAGAGCAAGTGCCAGAGTACGGCCTTGAGGCTCTTGTCAGTACTGTGGATGACTATAAAGCGTTAATTGCAGCGCTCAAGGAAGCAAGTAGTGCTTTTCTACATTCAAGCAGAGGTTAGACCCACATACGAGCTAGACTATCAAAACCCTACGACCCTCTATCTTTATCCTTTCTTCGCAGAACAACCTTACAGCTTCAGGGTAAAGTTCATGTTCAAGCTCCAGGATTCTTGCTGACAAACTCTCTTCATTATCCCCCTGCAATACTGGTAAAGCCTTCTGAAGTATGATTGGGCCCGAGTCCATTCCTTCGTCGACAAAATGGACCGTGCAACCAGTAATTTTTACGCCATAGTCAAGTGCTTGCTTCTGTGCATGAAGTCCAGGGAATGCAGGCAGGAGAGCAGGGTGGATGTTCATGATCCGCATCCTATAATGCCTTACAAACTCCGGACTGATTATCCTCATAAATCCAGCTAGGCATACAAGACCTAACTGAGGGGTGACGCCATGCTGATGCAGAGTAGCAACTAATTTTTGGTCATAGTGCCAGCCCTTCAAACCATTCGGTGGTACAACCTCAGTAGCCATCCTGTATTTTTCTGAAGCAATCTTGAGCCCCTGGGTATCTGGCTTGTTTGAAATCACAATGCATGGGTTGGCATTTCCTATTCTACCTGACTTTATTGAAGCAAAAATTGCATCCATGTTGCTTCCCCTGCCCGAGATAAGGACCCCTAGGTTAATCAAGTGTCTAGTAATTAATTGCCAGCCTCTTCTTAAACATCGCTAGTGATCTATTTGCTCAGTAGATGAGACTGACATATGGATAAAGTGGACTATCCAAAACCGAATACTGTGAATAAGGAATTGGTCCAGATCCTGAAATCCGTTCTTCCTTCTTGTCTTAGATAAATCTTAAAATACTCAAATCCTCTAAGCATGAGGGCCCTAATGAAGACAAAAGTTAGTCTTGGCCAGTCAGGCATAATGGTGCATCACAAGGATGCTGTAATAGCGCTTGACCCCTCCAGTCATGCAGACAGCCATTTCACGTTTGTCTCTCATGCTCACATCGACCATCTTCACAAGCGTGGCATGGCAAAAAAGAAGGATAATAGAAGTCAAGTTCTGGCATCAAAAGAGACCGCCTTGATTGCGGATGCAAGGGGTTACAAAATTGGTGATCCTGCCGAACAGTATGATGGGTTTAGACTTGTAGATACTGGGCATATTTTGGGATCAAGGGGCCTTTTGATAGACGAGGAGGTTTACTATACTGGGGATATATCAATGAGAGAGCGTGCTTTCATGAAGCCAGCGAAAGTGCCCCGTGCCAAGACTTTAATTATTGAGTCAACATTTGGCCGACCTGAGTATATGTTTCCTCCAATTTCCGAAATAACACATAAGACGAATAAAATAATCGCCGAAATGTATGATCTTGGTATCCCTGTAATATTGATGGGATATGCACTCGGCAAGGCCCAACTTTTGACAAAGCTGTTCGGGCATTGGAATCCTATAATATACGACTCTGTTGCTAAGATAAACTCTGTCTACTCTGACCTTGGAGTGAAACTCGAAAGCAGCACGACTTATTCACAGTCTGAGGGGCCGGGTCTTCTGACCAAGAACCGACCTTGGGTAATGATTGCCCCTCTTATGTCCTCTAGGTGCGCATTTTTGAGGGAGATGAAGAACAGGTGTGGCGCTGTAACTGTAGGGTTCACAGGCTGGGCAGTAGGTAGTCGATACAGGTATATGATGGGCCTTGATTATGTAATGCCACTTTCTGATCACTGTGATTACAGTGAATTGGTAGCCGCAGTTAAGCAGTGCAGACCTGAAAAGGTGTATACTTTTCACGGCTTTGCCAAAGAATTTGCTGCAGCATTATTGCGAATAGGGTTTGACGCCCAGCCGGTAGGCCACTATGGCAAGAATCTAAAGGAGGAGAGGACGATCTCACTTGACTCCTTTTTGTAGTATGCAATTTTCATTATTGCTTTTGTGCAGGCAGTCCCATAAGCATTAGCAAATTCATCTCGTAATAAATATTTCAAACTATCTTATGGTAACGAGACGTATTTTGATATCTGCATGTATCTTGCCGCATGAAAGAAAAAAGCAAGAAGATTAATGACTCCTTACAATGTTAAAAGTAACTCTTACTTCCTATTCCCATCCCTAAAATATGGAATCACCTTAGATCCAAAAATCTCGATATTCTTAAAGTAACCTTCCCCCCAAAATCTAATGATAAAGTGGTTTGTTCCAGCTTTGATAAAGCGCTCCAACATTTCAATCACGTCATCAGGTTTTCCAACACCAATTGCACTGCGAGCTACACTGTCTGGTATCTTCAGGGCGGCACGTTTCATCTGCTCCATTAGCTCTGGTTTGTCCATTGTATATTCCGTGAAATATCTGCGGAAGTCAAAATCAGAGTCCTGTGGTATGTCATGCACCTTGAGCAGCTCGGGCTTATATAGGCTCACCTTGACTGCGTTCTTCATTTTATTCCATGCTTCCTCCCCATCGTCAGTGAAGTAAATATCAACATCATTTGCGAATTGGAAATTCGTTAAGTCTCGACCATGTTTCTTTGCGTGATCCCTAATAACGTTGGCATGATAAGTGAAGAGCTCAGGTGTGTATCCAATTGGGATCCAGCCGTCCCCATATTCAGCACATAACTGAAGTGTCTTTGGAGCTCCTGCTGCAATGTAAACTGGTGGCCTCGGATTCCTCATACTCTTTGCCTGAAGACAAGCATTTATCAATTTGTAGTATTGACCATCGTAATTCACGCGATGACCCGGATCAGAGTCAAATAGGAGTTCGATGACTTCTAGTTGCTCTTTAAATTTTGTGACAGGTTTACTGAATTCGATTCCAAAGTCAACAACATTTTGGGCCTCCCCAGCTCCGATACCTAGGATGCCCCTTCCCTGTGTTATTCTGTCGAGTGTAATTGTTGAAAGAGCAATAGCAGATGGGTGCCTCCTGATAGCATCTGTGACACATGTCCCAAGCTCCACATTCCGGGTGACTGCGCCAAGGGCAGCAAGCAAGAGCCATGCATCATTTACTACTGCGTTCTTCCACTGAGGCACATTGGAATGATCCATTGCCCAGATGGAGTCATAGCCTAGTCTATCCGCCATCTGCGCAGCAGTCATTATTTGCTGTTCATCAAGTCCAAGGCGAGCAACGTTGAGCCCCTGCGTAAAGCCAAATTTTATCTTCAATTACAAATCCTCCTCAGCCAATAAGAGAAGATACGTTTTATTCATTTTAGAGTAAAATCAATTGAAGGATGTATTTTAAGTCTTTGAATGCTAAATCACCAAGTTTTCACGAATTTGCTATATCTTTGTCAATATAATATACTCAAAGTGTCAATACTGCTTGAATCACTATCTAAAATCGCAAATGCAATACAGCTCATAGTAGAAATGCTGGGGAGCAAAGATAGTGTTGACGACCAGTTCGTGGAGATGCTAGACGATCTTGTGGTGATGTCTGAAAGCGATTCTGAGCTAGCAGAGGGGCTGAAATGGATCGACTTGCAATCGCAAAGGAATGGTTTGACATTCTACGAGATGGCAATGGTAATACTGAGAAAGCACATGGTTGAGAGGAGAGCAAAGGACTGGTTGATAGAGAAGATCAACCAAAGATAACATTAACCAATAGTAATAGTGTCAGCATAATACCCAACCTTGTTGAATCATGGAATATTATTGTTCTGCTATCTTTTTGGATGAATGCAACTGGTATGAATCAAGTTTTGTGATAAAATAATAAACATTAAGAACAAAAAAGCTAGTGTATTCTAGAGTAGGAAAATTGGTCTTCTATAAATATTAGCAACTGTCATAGTAGGTGTCTAGATTTTTTCGGCTTATTTTGAGGGTTCATCAAGATCTCGTTCTGAGGCTACTGTTTCCATCGTTTCTGCAAAGGAGGCAACGACAGTTGGGGCACGTCTATGTTTGGTTCTTGCATCTGTTTGAGATGGGAGTATACTCACATCCCATTGGACCACAGTATTTCCCGACGTATACAGCCTTTGGGCGATAGAGGGCAGGCTTTGGTGCGGCTTCAGCAAACTTTTCCTCAATGACATGAGCTGACCATCCTGCTATTCTTGATATTGCAAATATAGGCGTGTTAAGATCTAGCGGGATCCCAATGCTGTAATAAACTGAGGCACTATAAAGATCAACATTTGGATATATTCCTTGGTGCTTATTCTCAAGCATCCATCTCCTTGTAGTTTCGTCAATGCGCCTAGTGATTTCATACCACATATTGTTCTTTTCGCGACAGATTCGCGCTGACAGCCTTGCAAGAATGTCGGCCCGCGGATCAGTCGTCCTGTAGACTGCGTGACCCATACCCATGATCCTGCCTCCAGATTGGAGTCGCCTTGCAATCCATCTGTCGACATTCTCGGGATTACCTATCTCAAGCAACATTTTCATCACTTGCACGTTTGCACCACCATGTAGCTCACCGGAAAGTGCGCCTATAGCACCACCGATACTGGCATACATATGCGCCCTAGTGGATGCTATCTCGCGTGCAGCAAATGTTGAAGCGTTAAAGCTATGCTCGGCATGCAAGATCAGACAGATGTCCATTACTTTTGCTTCTTCAGGAGAGGGCTCAATACCTCTCAGCATGTATAGAAAGTTAGCAGCATGTGATGCTTTCTCAAGCGGATCAAGCACATGATGGCCGCTTCTAGTCCTGTTCCAGGCCGAGACTATAGCAGGTATTTTAGCAATCAGTATAATTGCACGCCTTATGTGAGCTTCTTTGGAGTTGTCTTCCATATTAAGGTCATAATCTGCCAGCTCTGAGACACACGATTGAAGGATGTCCATTGGCTGAGCCCGTTTAGGTCTGTTCTTTAGGTTCTTAATGAGAGGTTCCGGTAACCCGCGAGCTTCTATTAGCCTCCGGTTGAAATCCTTCAACTGCTCCGTAGTTGGGAGCTCCCCAAAAAGGAGAAGATAAACGCTCTCCTCATAAGTTGAATGGTTAACTAGATCGAGAATGTCGTAGCCGCGGTATATGAGCTTACCATTCTCCCCATCAATTGAACATATTTTCGTATCCGCCACCTCAATGTTGCGGAGACCAATATTCCGTGCGTCCATTTATCGTAACAGTGATAACTTTACCAAATTTCTATATTAAATATGTTATTGTGGGGTTAATTACTTGACAGAGTCTGATATTGTAACTAAATACAGTCCGTTTATATTGATAATTTTATTCCATTAATGCAGTCGACATCGAGAAGAATCTGTTCTGTCGATCTCAAAATAGAGAAATAACTCTCACACTTTCATTTTCTCATCTTCCTCATGCCATTTCTGACCCATAATCTAGTCAACCTATTGAGCATACTATTTTATGTACTATTCTAGGACATGAAAAGTCCTTAACCCTGCAGCTGCTTTCTATAGTTCATTTTCTCTCCCGTGGCATATAAAACATAGTTATTTATTATACAGCTCAAGCCATCAAAGTCCTACTGGCTTTGACTAGGGGAATAACCTACCGGGATGTTGGTGTCGATAGAGGCCGCATGAACAGTGGTCACAAGTCGATAGGGGATATAATATCTGTGACCCACAAGATGCTTGCAATTGGTAAAGTGACCTCTGGTTTTGGACACTATGCAGGACTTGTGAAGTTGGGTCATGAAACAATTGCACTTCATGCAGACGGCGTCGGAACTAAAGTAATTGTTGCCCAGATGATGAACAAATTCAGTACTATCGGCATCGATTGTATAGCTATGAATGTAAATGATATAATTTGTGTTGGTGCACAACCCGTCGCATTTATCGATTACATCGCCCTGCGTCATATCAATGAATCACTTCTGCAGGAGATAGCCCGAGGTCTAGTGAAAGGTGCTCAACAATGCAAAATGGCGATCGTCGGTGGTGAGACAGCGATATTGCAGGACATAATAACAGGTGATGGCGAAAATGCCTTTGACCTTGCAGGTATGGTAATGGGAGTCCTTCGGGGCAAACCCATACTTGGGGAAATGATCAAACCTGGAGATGTTATTTTGGGAGTTGAAAGCAGTGGACTCCACTCTAATGGTTATACTCTGGCTCGGAAAGTTTTGCTTTCAAAATATTCTGTAGATGATCGGGCCGATCATCTTGTGCAGACAGTGGGTGAAGAGTTGTTGGTGCCAACAAGAATTTATGTAAGGCCCGTAATTGAGATTTTGAAGAAAAAAATATCTTTACATGGCCTTGCCAATATCACAGGTGGAGGATTTACAAAACTGCCTCGTTTAAACCTGCGGGTTAGATATGTATTTGATAATCTTCCAAGACCTTTAGGTATATTCAAACAGATACAAGTTGATGGTAACATCGACAATAAGGAAATGTATCGCACATTTAACATGGGGATTGGTTTTTGCTTAGTTGCTCCAAAGGCAAGTGCCGATAATATAATTAGTATTTTCAAAAAGTATAAGATGCGTTGTGGAGTTGTGGGCAGGATAGAGAAAGGTAGCGGCGAGGTTGCTGCTAGATTAGCTGGTAGAAATGAAACACTATAAACAAAAATTAATATTCGTTCTTTGTTGATTTTCCACAATTGCTTTCATCAGCACCGGAAAAAGCTTACGACCACGATGATGATAATAATAATAGTGAACCTCAGAACTATCAGCAGGCATGCAAGTCGATTGCAGCGCAACTAGAAAGCAACAAAAATCTTTTGTCGATAAAGCAGGTTCTAAGTGTTGTCAGACGGGTGGCATCAGAATATCACCTAGATCGGATACCCAAGAACGAGCACATTATACGCTATTTGCAAGATAGCCATTACCGTCATTTGCTTATGGTCAAGCCGGCCAAGACAGCATCAGGCGTTGCAGTGATAGCAGTTATGCCAAGGCCCTATGCATGCCCTCATGGTAGATGCATATATTGTCCCGGGGGCCCTGAGTTCAATACACCACTTAGTTATACTGGAACCGAACCCGCAACAAAGGTTGCTCAAAGGTTCAGCTATGATGCTTACGAACAGGTGCGTTCCAAAATGGAGCAGCTTCAGTCACGGGGACATGACGTCGGCAAGACTGAGGTAGTCATAGTAGGAGGAACTTTCCCCTTCATGCCTGCGGATTATCAGAGGCATTTTGCCAAGTCCTGTTATGACGCTTTAAATGGCGGGAAATCTTCCACTCTCCAGCAAGCAATAGCTTCTAACGAGACTGCCGAGAATCGGTGCGTTGGATTCACTGTGGAGACCAAGCCAGACTATTGCAAGAAGTCACACATTGATCTTATGCTAGAGCTTGGAGTAACAAGAATTGAAATTGGCGTGCAGTCTCTTAACAATAAGGTATACAAATTGGTAAACAGAGGGCACACACTTGACGATGTAGGGGATGCATTCAAGATTGCTCGGGATGCTGGGTACAAGATAGTCGCTCATATGATGCCCGGATTGCCAGGAAGCTCTCCTAAAGAGGACATTGAAGATTTCAGACAGTTATTTGAGGATGATTCATTCAAGCCGGACATGTTAAAGATTTACCCAACACTCGTGCTAAAACACACTGGATTATACAATATGCACAAGAATGGAAAGTATCCCTCATACTCCGAGGATGAACTAATAAACATAATTGTGGAGGTCAAAAAGATTGTGCCTGAATGGATACGCATAATGCGCATGCAGCGTGAAATTGAGTCAAAGGATATCATCGCAGGCCCCAGGAGTGGCAATCTAAGGCAGATAGTTCTAAAGAATTTGAGACAACAGGGCTATACGTGTAGATGCATCAGGTGCAGAGAAACTGGCTTGCAGAGAAGATATCCTTCAGAAAAAGAGGTCGAACTTAGAAGAATAGATTATAGTGCTTCTGGAGGCCAAGAGATATTCCTCTCGTACGAAAGTAAAAGAGGAGGAGATACAATACTTGGATTCTTAAGGATGAGAAAGGTGGCAAAACCTCATAGAGATGAGCTTGATAGCAGCGCAGTCGTACGTGAGCTCCATATCTACGGACAGGTGATCAATATTGGGAGAAGTGATAATGGAGATAGCTACCAGCATAGGGGACTTGGCATGAAATTACTCCAGGAGGCAGAGCGCATCTCAAAAGAGGAACTAGGGGTTAACAAGATAGCAGTTATTAGCGCGGTTGGCACAAGGCAATATTACAAAAAGCTTGGCTATCTGCAGGATGGTCCTTATGTTTCAAAGGTGTTGTAATAATTGGAAGGAGAGCAGTTTGTAATCGGTAAGGGAACCTGGATAGACAAGGTTGCAGACACTTTAATAAAAAGGGAGAAAAAGCTTGGTCGCAACTTGAGCATAATAAGAGTTGAGAGTGGCCTTGGAGCGTCGGGCATTCCTCACATCGGAAGCATGGCTGATGCTGTAAGAGCTTATGGCATTGCTCTTGCTCTTCAAAATTTTGGCTTCAAGTCTGAACTGATTGCTTATTCAGACGACATGGATGGTCTTCGTAAAATACCTCAGGGTTTGCCAAATTGGCTGCAGGATCATATTGCAAAGCCTGTTTCAACTATCCCTGATCCCTTTGGCAGCTGCCATTCCTCTTATGGTATGCACATGAGCAGTCTCCTCTTGGATGGCCTTGATAAAGCAGGGATAAAATATCGCTTTCAGAGTGGCAGCGATTCATACAGGCAAGGAACTTTGGTGAAACAAATCGATACAATATTAAAGAGCAGACTCAAGATTGGGCAAAAAATCGCAGAGTTCGTAGGCCAGGGCAAATATAATGAAGTATTGCCTTATTTTCCTATATGTAGCAATTGTGGGAGACTCTATACTGCAGTAGCGCAGCAGTACTTACCAGATGAAAGAAGAGTTGCTTACATATGCAGAGGAGGGAAGATAGGCAAGGAGGAAATTAAAGGCTGCGGCAACAAAGGCGAGGTGGACATTGGAAGAGGTGAGGGCAAGCTTGCCTGGAAAGTTGAATTTGCCGCAAGGTGGCAGGCTCTAGACGTACGCTTTGAGGCTTATGGAAAAGACATCATGGACTCTGTCAGGGTAAATGATTGGATAGCGGATGAAATACTTGGTTATCCTCATCCCCTCCATGTGAAGTACGAAATGTTCTTGGACAAGGGTGGTAAAAAAATAAGCAAATCTTCCGGCAATGTGCTAACACCCCAAATGTGGCTGCGTTATGGCACGCCTCAATCGATACTGTTGTTGCTATTCAAGCGCATTGCAGGCACTCGCCATATTGGGCTAGATGACGTGCCTAGCCTGATGGACGAATATGATTATTATGAAGATGTTTACTTTGGAAAGGTCACTGAGGACAACCTCGCAAAGCTTACAAAGGTAAAGGGAATCTATGAATTTATCAATAAGCTCCAGCCACCCAAACAGCCTGACATTCATATTCCGTATCGCTTTATCGTACAGCAGGCATCAATATTTCCTCCAGACGATGACAACCGCAGTGAAAAAGTCTTCAATCGTCTACTTAAATACGGCATGGTTAAGGGGAACAGCACTGAAGGAATCAAGCTTAAGATCAGGTTGGCATCAAATTGGGCAGATGAGAACAACGCAAAGAATGATGAGAAGTTTGAAGTACAACTATCGGATTTGCACATCAAAGCAGTGCAGGAATTGATCAAAGCAATGAGACCATTTACCGGCCTATCTGATTCTCCAGAGAATGCTAAGATCCTTCAATCTACTGTATTTTCTATTGCACGTGCTAACGGAATTGAGCCAAAAGAGTTCTTTACGTTATTGTATAGAATGTTTCTAAATTCCGATAAAGGGCCTAGGATGGGTAATTACATTCTCGATCTTGGAGTAGACAAAACAACAAGTATGCTTAAGAGATATATCCAAGACTAATAGGATTTATGATCAGCGGATTGTTATGTCATTAAATTAACTCTGAATTGTAGTGCAGCTATTCCAAAAAAAGCATCCCATTACGAGAACAATTGTATACAACAGAAAAAAGAAAGAGAAAGGAGAGTTTATCCAGCTTTTCTACCTGGTTTCATTAGTTTTTGTCAGTTAGTACTGGTGTAGGCTTCTTCTTTTATGCTGTGTCTGTAGCATTTGTGCCGGCGTCAGCAGCGTCTTCTTCTTCAGCATCAGCATCAGCATCAGCATCAGCATCAGCATCAGCATCAGCATCAGCATCAGCATCAGCATCAGCATCAGCAGCAACTGTTTGTGTGGCATTCCTTACTTCATTAATTATCTCTGGCGCTGCTGTTTGAGCACTTACAGCATAATTTGCAACAAATGGTTCGTCTTCTGCTGTGTGAAGCCATAATGCATTACCTGTAAATGCAAGTGATGCAGATGGAATCGGTGAAGCTCCATAGTTCGGAGCAACTACGGTGAGCGCTAGCCTAGTCTGATTATTAAGCGCTGCTGTAAGCAGTTGTCCAAATTGACCACCGTCCTCGTCGTCAGTAGCATTTAGTATTGCTTGCTCAGTCTCATTGAGATTTTGTACATTCAGAACCACAACGTTTACTGGTTCACTAGCTGTAAAGGTAAGAACACCACTATAGATGCTGCCATCCTCTCTTAATGGCAAGATGGTCGCTCTTTGTTGCCCTTCGAAGCCTGGTAGCGGTACGGTGTCTGAAGTTATTGTTCCTTGTTGAACTATTCGTACTTGTTCACCTTGTTGTCCACTAGAAGCGCCGCCGCCCCCATCCTGTCCTTCAGTTTGTGCAAATGATGCTGTGACTGCTCCTCCTGTAGCTATTGCTCCCGTCAGTGCCCCAACGGCTATAAATAGAGCAGTAGCAGCAACTAATTTTCGTTTGCTTTGTGCCATTGGCATTGTAGGGATGAAGCCAGAGTAACATATATGGATTGTCAACATATGTTACGTTGATAATTACAGATTCTTGTCATAGAGTTTGCTTCTTACTATTAGCCTCTGTATTGCTTTTCACTTGTCCAAAGCTGGACAAAGCCCAAAGAAAGATCTCTTTCCGCTCTCTTAAATCTGAAAATAATTTTCTCTTTTCTTTTTTTTACCTACAAATTGTATTTCGACCTCAAATAAATAATAGTTTCTTCAATTTCGCGGCACCATTAATACTCATTGCTAAAGCCTATGTCTAGGTTTATCGTATGGAATCGCATCAAAGCATAAACACTATGAATAAGAAGTGAGGTCAGATTCGGAGTCCTGTATAATTTTTACAATAATGGGTTGTATTATGATTATCGCTCACAACATGACCACCAAGTACGCAAA
>JBQGBZ010000036.1:0-5166 GCA_052038215.1 Nitrososphaera sp. | reverse complement strand
GGCCTGGAATGGAGGACAAAAAGCTGCTAAATACCACTCGTCTATTTACTATACCCATGATGGCCGCTGCATTTATCCTAGGATATGTTCTCCCACAACCAGGCATTTACTTAGTCTTAGCGTTTGATATTGTGTTTGCCGGGGCTTGGGCACCACTGACGCTAGGTCTTTTCTGGCGCAAATCCAACATGCCAGCTGCCGTCACATCACTCATAGTCGGTTCCGCACTAAGACTTATGATGTTCTTTGTCATACCGCCGGATCTAGCAGGTCTTGATACCATGATCCCGCCACCCATAGCCTTTGCCTTATTTGTGATAGTTGCATTAGCTACTCAAAAGAAGTATCCGGGAGAACAGAGACACGGCGTTTTAGACTATGTACCCCCAGAAGAAGATGTTATCAGAGGCGAGGATCTAAAGGGATATGTCCCCCCAATAGGAGGTAAACTTCCATAGCATTGGTGTCGTTGAAAAAATTAATTAACCTAGCACGACCTTCTTTTTTTGTTTGCCAAGTCAAGGGTATGCGACCATCGGCCTAAAACCAGCTATTTTGGCCAAGTTGCAAAAGGATACTGACGAGTTTTATCCTGGAATGTTTCTTCCAAGCGCGCTAATCATAATGATGAATGAAATAAAACGCGGATACTATTCAGTTGAGATGCATAACATCAACGCTGACTTTTCCGGCCTCTATACGTCATTGACTATTAGATCTGATGTCAAGTCTTGGCTTGAAGGAAATTATGAGAGCCTAAAGGAAGAGTACGACACAAAATACAAGACGAATAGCTATACCCAATTTGCAGGTATCTTTATGTTAAATATGTTTGAATCAAAAGCTGGTGCACAGGATAATGTCATAAGGCTAAAGGAGGCTGATTTTCGTTGGCTAGTTGAAGAATATGGAAAGAGGAAACAAGACTACAAGGCAAAATACGGTGTTTATACTTTTGAACAATTTGCAGATGTATTTCTAAAGGAGTTGCTAGACAAAGTAAATGCAGCAAAAAAAATTCTGACTATCTAGCTTCACAACATGATGTATGATTTACTGATTCTTATGGTGGCTCTAATTATTTTATTTATTATGATTAGATTAATCTTTTTTGAAAGAAATATTTAGTAATATGCAGTTCTTTATAAAAATTTGATATCATAAAATTTCCCTTTTTTTATATTATCATAAAGTATGCATTTATAAATTCAAATGCTTTGATCCATAACATGCTGATGGAAACAATAACAATAAGCTCAATCGTGGGAGCTAGTGCCTTTGCTGTCTGGTTTGCAAAAGCTAAGTTCCAACCAGAGATCGAAAGAAGTCTAGCCAGGATCGAAGCTGCAACGACGACAACAACAGAGCAAAAAACGATAGCTGCAAGACACAGACCAAGCAACAAGACCAACTAAGAGTAAATAAATTAACACACAAAACACTTTCTGATTTTTTAAAGAATAAATCTACTTACTAGATGATGTTTCTTGTTTGATGCATGCTGGAGGACACAATAGTTTCACTTTTGGCAAAATCTCCTGCTGACCAGTATTCCCTTTATAGACAGATTGGAGGCACCACCAGAATGTCGCAAATACTAAAAGCAATTTCTGTTCTTCAGCAGAGTAGGCTAATTCATGTTGCCAAGTATCGCAAGAGCGTCAGAACTGGTTTAGAGGTTCCTATTTATTCACTATCTAAAGGAGCTAAAACTAGTAATGGCAACAGTAACAATAATAGAAGAAGCACTAGTAGCAAGATCAAGAGATTAGATGTTCATGGTTTGTTGGCAGGCGTCACATCAGAAAGGCTAGTGGAATATGAATTTGTTGCTAGAAATCTAATGTCGTCCCAAAAGCAAGCAGCTATACTCGATATTGGTCCGGGTAGTTCTATACTTGCAGAAGCGATAAGTAAATTTGGAAAAGGAAAATGGGCGGTGTTTAGAATCGACATTGCAAAATCGAATTGCGACCTAAGGATGGACGCAAGTATGACTGGATTTCGCAAGGCCGTGTTTGATCAAGTGATCTGTATAAGTACGATTGAGCATATTGGCATTGCAACCGAGTACACTGGATACTATAATGACGAAGATGGTGACATCAAGACAATCAAAGAGATCGTACGTATATTAAAGAAGGGAGGAAACGCTATAATCACTGTCCCTTATGGCAAGGTAACGGAAACCACTCACAGAGTCTATGATAGACATGCGCTTTCTAGGCTTCTTGATGTTGATACCGGATCTTTGGTGGAAACAAGAAAGGAGTTCTACTGTTACAATGCGGGTAGATGGAAAAGGTGCAGCCAAGGCACTGCGGATAGGATGATAGCAGACGATTTACAAGCTCCCCTGCACTTTCATAGCTTGACGTGCGCCTGCATATTGCTAAGAAAGCGCTGAATTTTTAAAAGCAGGTGCAATTTAAAAAGAATGGTTTGGACAACAGACATTCATTTACGGGAAGAAAAATTGATCCTCCAATAGTTTCTGCGAACATGACTGTAGAGCAGCTGATTAATTTCTATAGCTCAACGGGTTACAATGCACGCAGATTAGCCGAAGCTGCTGAGATCTTGAAAGAGATGATAGATACTGATTCGACTGTTTGTCTAACTTTGGCAGGTGCTATGACCCCGATAGGAATTGGCAGAACTATTTCTGCCATGATAGAGGCAGGCTTTATCGATTGGATAGTATCTACGGGCGCCAACGTTTATCATGACCTGCACTTTGCTTATGATTTACCGGTGCGGCAGGGGCATTATGATGTTGACGATGACATATTGTATTCTAAACAGATAGTGAGGATTTATGATGTCTACATAAAGGAGATGGGAACACTCCAGGCTCAAGACCTAGTCGTGCAAAGAGAGATCAAGCGAGCCAAAAAAGTAGTACCGGAAAATGCGTCGACGGCTGATATCGCATATGCCCTGGGCAAGGCTGCCAAAGAAAATGGCAAATACCCTGAAAAGTCGTTCCTTGTTAAGGCATATGAGCACAAGGTGCCTATTTACATGCCCGCTCTAGCCGACTCTTCAATAGGGCTCAACATGTTGCCGCTCTTGTTCGAAGATAAAGGCATTCTCCCTAATGTGATACTCGATGTAGCCGAGTCTGCTGCGATATTGTGGAAGAGCAAGCGTTCGGGCGGTTTAGAGCTTGGCGGAGGAGTCCCAAAGAATTTTTTCCAGCAAACTGGCCCTGCGCTTTATCAGATATTGAAGATAAAGGAAGGCGGTCAGGACTATCTAATCCAGCTGACAGATGCTCGACCAGACACAGGAGGATTATCTGGCGCCACGTTACAAGAGGGCAAAAGCTGGGGCAAGATAAAGACATCTCACAAAGACAACATCATTGTGTATGGTGACTCATCAGTTTACTTTCCATTGCTTTGCGCATACGTTATGTCAGTGTGCAAGCCAAGAAAGCAGAAGCATGTATACGATAAGAAAAACTCCTGGATTGAGGAGATGAAACAGTTATACTTGAAAAATAAAAAGAAATGATTAGATATAGCTCTCGGTTTTGGCTACCCACCTGCCAGCTTTTTTGGTCATCTCTATTTGCCCTACATGTTTGCCATTTGAATAGATTTTGCCATATTCAGACGAGCTGCCAAACATCGCAGACAGTAGAGGACGCTTTTCATGATACCCTGATTCTACCACTTTAGCGCGAAGTTGTTTGCTTGCTTTCTGAATAATATTGCGCGCAGTTGACCAATCGCCACCCCACCTCACCATTTCAAAATCACCGAACTTGACAGTCTGTAATGAATAACCAGCAAGGTTGCACTCAAATTTGTGGTTATTCTTTTTTGCATACGCATTCATCCACTCGATTACTTGTTGGGCCTTTCGTTTTTCTACTGCAAAGCTGTCTGATCCAGCCAACTGCCATATAGTGCATTTATTGATGTATTTATCTGAAACCTTTAACCAACGGCCTTGCAGAAATATCGTAAGCAAACATACTACTGACTTTTTTGCAACTTCATCTGAAGGCATACATAAACATAGATAACATAAATTGCAGCATAGTTGGTCTGACAATAAATGGACTAATAATACTTTCTTTGTGAAAGCTCGTGTTAACTGATCTGAGACACGTAGTACAATACTATTAAGCGTAAAAAATCCTAGTTAGAAGAACTCAGTTTCTATTGTCAATACAGGGCAAATCAATAATAACCATAATTATTTTATTCTATATCGGGATATAACGACCATGGATCAAGGAGAACCAGGCGTAGATTACAATGACCCTAACCTTAACTCACTTGTATGTGACATTTGCAACAAGTCATTTGATAGCTTAGACAAGTTAGGCGAGCATCAAAAGAAAGAACATGATATGTAAAAATAGAACTGGTTGCATGGCGATGATCGGTGATGCGCGCTTTTGTTGCGGTAGATGTCTCAAGTGATGCGATAGTTAAACTACAAAATGAGATAATATCTGCATCAGGGTGGCCTTCAAAGGACGTCAAGCCGGTTGAACCTCACAATTTCCATTTTACGCTAATTTTTCTTGGAGAAATAAGTGATAATGACACGGATAGGATTAAAGAAAAGTTGGTAGAATTTTCATTTGAACCATTTTCAATTGCATATTCTGGGATTGGTGGTTTTCCCACCACAGCACATGCCCGTGTGGTATGGGTAGGTGTTGATTCATTAGGCGTTCAAAAATTGACTGCACTTGCAAACGGTATTAAAGCTAACCTGTCTGAGCTTGGCTTTAAGGCAGACAAGCCATTTTCAGCTCATATAACGATTATTCGGTCCAGGGGCAGACCGGTGAACGCAAGTTCTATATCCTCAAAATATCAGGGAAGGACATTTGGATCTGACCTGATAGAGAGCATGCATCTAAAGAAAAGTGAGCTCAGAGCATCAGGTCCCATTTATTCCAATGTTTATACTCTGGAAGCTAAGAAATGAATGAGTATGCCAGATTCTAGCAATCTAATCTCCAAGGCATTGTATCTTTGCCAACCTACGCATAGCGAAGAAGCTAGGATTACCAAGATAGCACAGGAGGTAAAGATGCATGTAGACAACCAAGTCGCAGGGTTGGATGACGTAGTTGATGTAGTATTTGGTGGCTCTTTTGCCAAAGGAACTTGGCTCCCACATCACGCTGACATTGAT